>DYGJ01000050.1 GCA_020724765.1 Thermotoga sp.
CGGTACATGGGCGCGGTGAACTACGCGCTATGGATCGCGGGAGCCGCAGCAGCAGGGATTGCGCTGATCCTTGCCTCGTTTCTCCTCCGCCACATCACAGGCCCCCTGCGGCGGCTTTCAGCAGCGGCGCGCAAGATCGCCGACGGCGATCTCGCGGCTCGAGTAGAGGAGGTGAGCGAAGACGAACTGGGCAACCTATCACGCTCGTTCAACGCGATGGCGGTGAGCCTGGAGGAGGCGGAGCGCTCCAAGCGCCAGATGATCGCCGACGTCGCCCACGAGTTGCGCACCCCCATCACCGTGCTGCGCACTGCCGTGGAAGGGTTCGAAGACGGGGTGCTCGAACCGACCCTGGAGAACCTCGCTGCGCTCAAGGACAAGATCCACCTCACGGCCCGGCTCATTGACGACCTTCAGCAGCTCGCCCTCGCCGACATGGGGCGTCTGTCGCTCCATCAGGAACCGTTCCCCCTTGGGGAGGTGATCGCCGACATAGCAGGTCTCATTGGCCCTCAGCTCGAGGATGGGGAAATCCGACTTTCCCGCACCGTTCCTCCGGACCTTCCCCCCGTGTCTGGCGATCGCCAACGGGTTCAACAGGTTCTCCTCAACCTCTTTGCCAACGCGATCCGCCACACTCCGCCCGGCGGAGAGATCGCCGTCACGGCCTCACCGCATGAGGATTCCGCTGTTCTGGTAAGCATCTGCAACTCAGGGACAGGCCTGAGCCGGGAGGACGAAGCTCGCCTCTTCGACCGGTTCTACCGCGGAGCTGAGGCCCGCGCCTCGGGCAGCGGTGCAGGCCTGGGTCTATCGGTGGCCAAGGCGATCGTCGAGGCCCATGGAGGGAGGATTTGGGCCGAGAACCGCTCCACTGGAGGGGCCTGCTTTCACTGTGCTTTCCCACTGGCTTCAACAACCTAAGCAACGCGTCCCGTTGACACGCGTCGCCGTTGGTCTATAATGAGAAGCATAATCATGAGCAAGCGAGAGCTGACCCCCAAGCACCGACAAGTACTGGACGCGATGCAGGGTCGTACGGACCACCCCACCGCCGAGGACCTGTACAACACCCTCCGCAGCCGAGGCGATCGGACCAGTTTGGCCACGGTCTACCGCGCCCTGCGGTCCCTGGCTGAAGATGGCCTCGTACGGGAGGTCCGAGGGCTGGGAGCGGATCGTTTTGATCCGGTTCGGAAGCCCCACTACCACCTCGTCTGCGCGCGCTGTGGCCGGGTCTATGACGCTGATCTTCCCTACCAAGAGAGCCTCGACGCGCTCCTACAACACCGGACGGGGAGCACAGTCTCGGGTCATGAGATCACGTTCTTTGGGGTCTGTGCATCTTGCTTAAACGCAAAGGAGGAAGGCGATGGCAAAAGTAGCTAGAGAAATGGTGGAGCGGGCAGGAGTGAACGTGGATCAACTCCTGGAACTGCTCGTGAAGAACGCTGCGGCGGAGCTCACGACGTACTACTACTACACGATCCTGCGGGTGAACCTCATCGGCCTCGATGGGGAAGGGATCAAGGAGATCGCTGAGGTGGCGCGGATCGAGGATCGTAACCACTTCGAGGCGCTCGTCCCCCGCATCTACGAGCTCGGGGGCAAGCTCCCGAACTGCATGAAGGAGTTCCACGACACCTCGGCGTGCCCGCCGGCGAACCTGCCCAAGGGCCCGCGGGACATCAAGGCCATGCTCCAGACCCTCGTCGAGGCCGAGCGGTGTGCCGTCCGTGGGTACACACACATCTGCAACCTCACTGCCGGCAAGGACCACCGCACTTACGACCTCGCGCTGGCGATCCTCAACGAGGAGATCGAGCACGAGTCGTGGTTCTCGGAGTTCTTGGGCGAGGGCCCGTCGGGGCACTTCATGCGCCACGGCGAGACATCGCCGTTTGTGTCGAAGTTTCTGAAGTAGGGATGCGGGAGATCACCCTCGACGAACTCCGTACGGCCGACGGCCGAGAAGGCCGCCCGGCGTGGATCGGATATGGAGGTCGCGTCTACGACGTCACGGGGAGCTTCCTCTGGAAGGGTGGGGTTCACGAGGCACGGCACGCTGCCGGCCGGGACCTCACCGCAGAACTGGAGGATGCTCCCCATGGGGTGGAGTTCGTTGAGCGGTTCCCGATGGTGGGGCGGTTGATCACGAAAGGAGGCAGCACATGAGAAAGATGACGGAGGCGAACCTGAAGGATGCCTTTGCCGGCGAATCGCAGGCACACATGCGGTACCTGATCTTCGCCGAGGTGGCCGAGGACGAGAAGCGGCCGAACCTGGCTCGCCTGTTCCGGGCGATCGCCTACGCCGAGCAGATCCACGCCGCAAACCACCTGCGCGAGCTGGGGATGGTCCGCACAAGCCCGGACAACCTCCAGGAAGCGATCGGGGGCGAGTCGTTCGAGGTGGCGGAAATGTACCCGGCGTACCACGCCGTGGCCGAGCTCCAGGGGGAGAAGGGGGCGATGCGCTCCACCTACTACGCGCTCGAGGCGGAGAAGATCCACGCCGCGATGTACACGAAGGCGCGGGAAAACGCCCTTGCGGGGAAGGATGTTCAGATCGAGAAGATCCAGATCTGCGCCGTGTGTGGCCACACGGTGGAGGGCGAGGCCCCGGAGCGGTGCCCGATCTGCCAGGCCCCGCGACCCAAGTTCAAGTCGTTCTGAAGGAGGTTTCAGTGGAGAAGCGCATGCCGTTGATCGGTGATCCTGCCCCGGCGTTCGTCGCGCAGACGACGCGGGGCAAGATCGAGTTCCCGAAAGACTTCCAGGGGAAGTGGGTCGTCCTGTTCTCGCACCCCGCGGACTTCACCCCGGTCTGCACGACGGAGTTCGTGGCGTTCGCCCAGCGCTACCCGGAGTTCCAGAAGATGGGGGCCGAACTCCTCGGCCTGTCCGTGGACCACATCTTCTCCCACATCAAGTGGACGGAATGGATCGCGGAGAAGCTCAAGGTAGAGATCCCGTTCCCGATCATCGCCGACACCACGGGGAAGATCGCCGAGCTGTACGGGATGATCCACCCCGGCGCCTCGGAGGCGGCCGCGGTGCGGGCGGTGTTCCTCATCTGCCCCCAGGGGATCGTGCGGGCGATCGTGTACTACCCGATGAACATCGGGCGGAACATGGACGAGATCCTCCGGCTGCTCAAGGCGTTCCAGACTGCGGTGAAGGAGAAGGTCGCGCTGCCGGCGGACTGGCCCAAGAACGGGCTCATCGGCGACCACGGGATCGTCCCCCCGCCGGACACGGAAGACGGGGCGAAGAAGCGCCTCGCGGAGGCGAAGGCCGGTCAGGTCGAGTGTTACGACTGGTGGTTCTGCCACCGGAAGCTGAAGGAGAGCGCATGATCACGAAGAAGATGGAAGCCGCGCTGAACGAGCAAATCAAGGAGGAACTCGCGTCGGCGTACCTGTACCTGTCCATGTCGGCGCACTTTGCTGCCGAGGGCTGGGACGGGATGGCCGGTTGGATGAGGGTCCAGGCCGGGGAGGAGCAGGAGCACGCGATGCGCCTGTTCGATCACATTGTGGACCGGGGGGGGAAGGTGAAGCTCCATGCACTCGCCGCGCCGGAGACGAAGTGGGCGTCGCCCCTCGCCGCGTTCAAGGCCGCCTATAAACACGAGCAGCACATCACGGGCTGCATCCACGGCCTCGTCGAGCTGGCGCAGAAGGAGAAGGACCATGCGGCGGGGGCAATGCTGCAGTGGTTCGTGACGGAACAGGTCGAGGAAGAGGACCACGCGAGCAAGGTTGTTCAGCTTCTGGAGCGGATGGGCACCGAGGGTCGCGGTTTGGTCATCGCCGATCGCGAGCTCGGGCGCCGGGTCGCGGAGAAGGAGTAGAGGAGGAGTCGATGGGAATCGCAGCGAAGATCCAGACAGCCGATTGGAAGGCAGAGAAACACGTTCCGGCGATCGAGGCGCCGGATCGGGTGAAGGCGGAGGAGTGGGTCACGGTCAACGTGAGCCTGGGCAAGGCCGCGGCGCACCCGAACACGACCGAGCACCACATCCGCTGGATCGGGGCCTACTTCGCCCCGGACGGGGACAAGTTCATCTACGACCTCGGGAAGTTCGAGTTCAACGCCCACGGGGAGGCGGTGGCCGGCGCCAATCAGGGTCCGGTGTACACGCACCACGAGGTGACGTTCGGCTTCAAGACGACGAAGCCGGGCACACTCCACGCCGTGGCGTACTGCAACATCCACGGGCTGTGGGAGTCGGAGAAGCGGGTCGAGCTCGGGTAGGCGCGGTGTTCGCCCGACCACGGGTCGTCGTCTCCCGGTGCCTGGGATTCACCCATTGCCGCTACGACGGGAGCATGATCTCCGCCCCCGAGGTGCGGGCGCTGGAGGAAGAGGTCGAGTTCCACACCGTGTGCCCGGAGATGGAGATCGGGCTCCCGTCCCCTCGTCCGCCGCTGCGGCTGGTGGGGGAGCGGGAGCCCCGCCTCCTCCAGCCAGCCACGGGGCGGGACCTCACCGACCCGATGGGGGAGTTCGTCTCCCAGTTGTTCCTCTCCCTCCCCCCGGTGGACGGGTTCGTCCTCAAGAACCGGTCCCCTTCGTGCGGGATCGCCGACGCGAAGGTGTACTCCTCCACGGAAAAGGGGACCGCGAGCGCCCGCCGGGCGGGGTTGTTCGGGGGCGCGGTGCGGGAACGGTTCCCCGATCTCCCGACCGAGGACGAGGGTCGGCTCACAAACCGGTCCTTGCGGGAGGCGTTCCTGACCTCGATCTTCGCCCTGGCGTCCCTCCGCGAGGCGGAGGTGTCCGGTCGGGTGCGGGAACTGGTGGCATTCCACGCCCGGTACAAGCTCCTCCTGATGGCGCTCGGGCAAGCGCGCCTGGGGGAGCTCGGGCGGATCGCAGCCAACCCCGACCGCCTTCCGGTCTCCGAGGTGTTCCGCCGGTACCAAGAGGCGTTTCGGGCCGCGCTGACCCGTCCCCTGCGTCGGCCGTCGGGGGCCAACGCCCTCCTCCACGCGTTCGGCTACGTCTCGGACGGGCTCTCGGCCGGTGAACGGGCCTACTTCCTGGAGACCCTCGCCGAGTACCGGGCCGGGCACGTCCCGCTCTCGGCGCCGGTGGGCGTCTTGCGGGCGTGGATCGTCCGGTTCGACGTCCCCTACCTCGCCGAGCAGCGATTGTTCTTCCCGTTCCCGTCCTCGCTCCTCTCCCCCGCGGACTCCGGCCAGGGGCGGGAACCCTCGTGAGAGTCGGCTACCCCTGCATCAACCTCAGTCTCCCGTGCCGGCCAAGCCGCACGTTCCGCCTCGCGTCCCTTTCCCACGACCGGCTCCACGCCACGGTGGAGGGCAACTTGCGCTGCCTGGAGGAGATCGTCCGTTGGAACGCGGCGCAGGGGCTCCTCTTCCTCCGCATCACCTCCGACCTCGTGCCGCTCGCGTCCCATCCAGAGAACCGCTTCCCCTGGGCGGAGGCGTTCGCCCCTCGCTTCGCGGAGATCGGGGGCGTCATCCGTCGGTACGGGATGCGGATTTCGATGCACCCCGGCCAGTACACGCTCCTCTCTTCCCCCCGTCCGGAGGCGATCCAGGCGGCGCGGGCGGACCTGCGCTACCACGCCCGAATCCTCGACCTGTTGGGATTGGACCGGACGGCGAAGATCCAGATCCACGGGGGCGGGGTGTACGGGGACAAGAAGGCGGCCGCGCAAAGGTTCGCGGCCGCGGTGGACGCCCTCGCGCCCGGGGTACGGGAGCGGCTCGTCGTGGAGAACGACGAGCGTCTGTACTCGTTCTCCGATGTGGGTGAGCTGCACAAGATGACGGGACTTCCGGTCGTGTTCGATGCGTTCCACCACGCACTGAACGGGGATGGGCAGACTGTTGGTGAGGCCCTCGCCGCCCAGGCCGGAACGTGGGGACCAGAGGACGGACTCCCGATTGTGGACTACTCCTCTCCTCTCCCGAACGAACGTTTCGGCAGTCACGCCCACGCCCTGGACGAGGGGAACTTCGCCCGCTTCCTGGCGGAGAGCCGCCCCCACGACTTCGACCTCATGCTCGAGGTGAAGGACAAGGAACGGAGCGCGCTCCGCGCGCTGGCCCTCGCCCGAGGCGACGGGCGGCTCGTGACGGAGGTCGGGTAGTGGCGGCGGTGGGGATCGGCGTCGGGTTGCTTCTCGTACTCCTCTCGGTCGTCCCGCTCGTGGTACCGCTCCCTCCCCTCCGCGAGGCGGTCCCGCCGGAGAAACTCGCCGATCCCGACAGCCGGTTCATCCTCCTGAACGGTGTTCAGATCCACTACAAGACGGCCGGGGACGGGGAGCCGGGGTTCGTCCTTCTCCACGGGTTCGGGGCGAGTGTCTTCTCGTGGCGGGAGATGCTGCCTGCGCTGGGCGAGTGGGGGAGAGCCGTAGCGTTCGACCGTCCGGGGTTCGGACTCACCGAGCGCCCCCTCGCCTGGACTGGAGAGGACCCGTACGCAGCGAAGAGCCAGGTCGCCCTCACCCTCAGCTTGATGGATAGCTTGGGAATCGAGAAGGCGGTCCTCGTCGGCCACTCGGCGGGAGGGGGGATCGCCCTCCTCACCGCTTTGGACCATCCCGATCGGATCGCGGCGCTCATCCTTGTGGCCCCGGCCGCGGGAGGCGGGGGAGGACTCCCCGCCTGGCTCCGTCCCGTCCTCGCCACACCCCAGGCACGCCGCCTGGGGCCGCTCCTCGTCCGAAGGATCCAGAGCCAAGGCCCGGACATCCTGCGTCGGTCGTGGCATGATCCGAACCTCCTCACCCCCGAGGTCATCGCCGGGTACGAGAGGCCGCTGCGGGCCCAGAACTGGGACCGCGGGCTGTGGGAGTTCACCCTCGCCGCGGGCCCGACCGGGGTGAGCGATCGGCTCGCGGAGATCCGGGTCCCGACGCTGGTCGTGACGGGTGACGACGACCGCATTGTCCCCACGCAGAGGACGGCAGAACTCGCGGCCCAGATCCTGGACGCCGAGCTCGTCGTCCTCGTCGCGTGCGGGCATCTCCCCCACGAAGAGCGCCCCCAAGCGTTCCTCCACGCGGTCGCCCCCTTCCTCTCCCGCCACGGCCTCGTCCCAACCGCGAAGTCGGGGGGGCCATGAATACCCCAGTGGAGCAAGAGCGGGTGCAGGTCGGGAATACCCGCCCGCCGCGGCCCGGGCGATACGTCCTCTACTGGATGCAAGCTTCCCAGCGGGCAGGGTGGAACCCCGCCCTGGAGCACGCGATCGCCCTCGCCGATGCCCAGGACCTTCCCGTGCTCGTCGGGTTCGGCCTCGCACCCCGTTATCCCGAGGCAACCCTCCGGCCCTACGCGTTCATGGTCGTCGGACTGCGGGAGACGGCCCGTGAGCTCCGTGACCGAGGGATCGGGCTCGTCGCCCGCGTGGGCGAACCGCCCGCGGTGGCCCTCGACCTGGCCGGGGAGGCCGCAGTTGTGGTCGTGGACCGCGGGTACCTCCGCCACGGGCGGGCGTGGCGGGCGTCACTCGCCGAGCGCGCACCGTGCCCGGTGATCGAGGTCGAGGGCGATGCCGTGGTCCCCGTCGAGCTCGCCTACGACCACTCGGCGTGGAGCGCGGCCGTCCTCCGCCGGCGGGTCGAGCCTCTGTTCGCCCGGTTCCTCCGCCCCCTCCCGGAACGGGCTCCCCGCCATTCCTCGCTCGGGCTCGACGTCCTGGGCCTCGACCTCGACGACGAACGACTTCTGGACCGGCTCGACCTCGACCCGGCCGTCCCGCCGGTCGATCTCCCGGCGGGCCCGGCCGCAGCCCGGGCGCGGTTGACGTCCTTCATCGAGGAGGGGCTCCCCTGCTACGCCGACCGGCGGAGCGACCCCAGCGCCGACGCCACGTCCGGCCTCAGCCCGTACCTCCACTTCGGCCAGATCTCCCCTGTAGAGGTGGCGTGGCGGGTCCGCGCCGCGGGGGAGGTGGGGGCGGAGGCGTTTCTCGAGGAACTCGTCGTGCGGCGGGAGCTCGCCCTGAACTACGTCCTCTACAACACCCTCTACGACCGGTTCGACGGCCTGCCCGCCTGGGCCCGGGAGAGCCTCAGCACCCACGCCGCCGACCCCCGGCCCGCGACGTACGACGCCGCGGCACTCGAGGAGGCGCGTACCGACGACCCGGCCTGGAACGCGGCCCAAGAGGAGCTCCGGAGGACCGGGACGATCCACGGCTACCTGCGGATGTACTGGGGAAAGCAGATCCTCCTCTGGACGGCCGACCCGGAGCGCGCGTTCAGGATCGCGCTCCACCTCAACAACCGCTACGGGCTCGACGGCCGCGACCCGTCGAGCTACGCCGGGGTCGGGTGGTGCTTCGGCCTCCACGACCGGCCGTTCCCCGAGCGGCCGGTGTGGGGGAAGGTCCGCCCGATGACGCGGCGCGGGTTGGAGGTCAAGTTTGACCTTCGACCGTACCTCGCGCGGATCGCGTCGCTTGAACCGACAAACGAGTAGACCATGCACACATTCGCCCTTCTCGTGACACTGATCGCCGGGCTCGGCGCCGTAGGTGCGGAGTCAGTCCTTCCCGGCCCGTTCCCGACGAGCTTAACTGAGTTCCAGCTCGCCGATCCGGCGCGAAACCGCAGGGTGGAGGTCCTCCTCGTTTTCCCGGACGGGGAGGGCCCCTTGCCGTTCGTCGCGTTCAGCCCCGGGTTCCTCCTCTCCGGCCGGGACTACCGCTCCACGGGAGCCCTGCTCGCCTCCCACGGGATCGCGGTCGCCCTGCTGACCTACGACGTGAACCTGTTCACCGCGGACCACCGCGTGCTCGCCGAAGATCTGCGGTTCGTCCTGCGGGCGCTCCCGTCAGCCGCTTCTGAGCGTGGCGTGGCCCTGGACCCCGAACGGGTCGGACTCGCCGGGCACTCCCTGGGCGGGAAGCTCTCGTTCCTCGTCGCCGCGGGTGAGCCGGCCGTCCGCGCCGTGGCTGAGCTCGACCCGGTGGATGGCGGGGCCCCGGGGATAGACGATCCGATCCGGTTCCCGTCCGCAGTGGCGCAGATAGCGGGCGTGGCCGCCCCTGTCCTCCTCCTCGGCGCAGAGCGGGGTAGACTTGTTCGGCTCGGCCCCCCCTGCGCCCCGCCAGAGATGGACTACACCCAGTTCTTCGCCCAGGCGGCGAACCCCACCCTCGAGGTGACCCAGATTGGGGCCGGACACATGGACTACCTCGACAACCCGGACTGCGGCTTCGCCTGTGCCGTGTGCGCCCCTGGCGCAGACTCGACCCGCACCCGGCAGGCGGCCCAGGCGTACCTCGTCCTCTTCTTCCGCGCCCACCTGGTGGGAGACGATGGGGCCGTCCTGGATCTCCGGGCGTGGCTGGAGGAGGACCAGAAGAGAGGGTTCGTCCAAGTGCGGGAGAAGTGAGAGGGGCGGGCAGAGCCCGCCCCTCGGTCAACAGCAGTTCCTACTGCTACCCGATGATGTCCTGGTACCAGACCACAATCTTCACCTTAGCGCTCATGGTGACGGTGATCGAGTAGTACTCCCGTCTCGCGTCCCAGGTACCGTTCTTCCGAGTGGGGTTGATGACATCCCCCACCCACTCGTCGTAGTAGATGGGGCCGCGACCATACGATCCACCCGCGATACGGCCCGGGAACCTGATCGTGACCTGGGATCCCGCGGAGAACGTACCGCTGAACGGGGTGACGCGATCCGTGGTCTCCCCGGTGATCCGCACCGGCACCTTCAGCTCCTCGTACCCTGGCGTCAACATCACCTGACGCCGCGCGTACACCTCGAGGGTGTACCCGAGCGGTCGGACGATGATCGGGCCGATGATGCCGATCTGGACACATGCTTCGAGGTCCACCCTCTGCTCAGCGGTCTTCGTTCGCCCGGCCGCGTCGTTGGCCTGGACCCGCACCGTCACCGTACCGCCGCCGGACAGACTAGCCCGGATCCCCGCTGACCCGGAGGCAGGGAAGGTCCCTACCACGGCCTGCGTCGCACCGTTCGGGTAGACCAGGCTGACCGGGCTGACGTGGACCGGCGACGTCCCGCCGCTCGCCTGCCAGTACACGGTCACGAGGTGGCTGTACTCCTTGTCGCACACCTTCTCCACCGCCACCCGCACGATCTGGACCGTGAGGTCGGGCACCCGAGCGGCCGCCGGGGTCCGCAGCGACACCGCGTAGCGGAACACCTCGCAGTTCCGACCGTCGAACAGACCGAACAACACATCGTAGTTGGCCCCAGCTGTGGGAAGTATGCCGGTCAGGATCGCAAGCCCCTGGTTGAGATCGAGGTTCAGGGCCGCCCCGCTCGGCAGGTTGGAGGAGATGGTCGTCACGCGGGTGACGCCCGCCGATCGGAACCGAGTGAGATCCGCACTGGGGATGGCCTTCGTGGTGAGAAGGTGCAGCCCGGTGTTGACCTCGCCGAAGTCCCACTTCAACCCGGTGAACTGCGGACAGGTCGTGGTGGCCGTGGTCGTGTAGATGCTGATCGTGAGGCGGACGACCACACACTGGTTCCGATCGAGCAGGTTGTATACGACCACCCAGCGACCGCCCTCGCGGGGCACCGTCCCCGACAGGCGACCCTGACGCGAGGCGAGAACGAGGTCGAACGTTAGGCCGGTGGTCAGCGTCGAGCTGACCCGGGTCGCGGACGCGACTCCCAGGGACGTGACCGCACTCGTGACATCCGCCGGGAACGACTTGGTGGAGTTGACGCTGCTCCCCGCCGTCACCTGGCCGAAGTCCCAACTCCGGTCCTGCGTAGGAGGACACCCCGGCGGTTCCCGCGGCACATACTCATCGCACGTCGGCTGGAGACAGTCTGGATCGATGAACGTCTGGACGGAGGCTTCGATGTTGGGCACAACCTCGACCGACGTGGACGCCGTAGCTGCCGCCTGAGCACAGGCCTGGGCCATCGCCTCGGCCTGAGCCAACGCCTCTGCGCACGCCGCTGCGTATGCGGCGGCGCGGACCCGCACTTCGGCCGCTGCCGTCGCACTCGCCTCAGCACGAGCCAACGCTAGAGCACACGCTTGAGCTGAAGCGTACGCCTCAGCTTCCGCCATTGCCAGGGCTTGGACGCAGGCGAACGCCGAGGCTTGGGCACCCGCGAACGCCGTTGCCGACGCGTAAGCCGCCGCCGCTGCCTTGGCCAGCGCTGTAGCCGCCGCCTGGACGTACGTCGCCACGTGCGCCTCGGCCTGAGCCTGGGCCAGCGCTGCCGCCCGGGCATGGGCCATCGCCTCGGCCTGGGCACTGGCGTAGACTTCGACACAGGCTACCGCTTGGACGTAGGCCGACACAGCCGCTTCCGCCGCAGCGTACGCCGCGGCGTGAGCCTCGGAGATCGCCTCGGCCATCGCGGCCACGCCCACCGCAACCTGGGCTTCGGCCTGAGCTTGGGCGGCCACACACGCCATCGCCGATGCCTGCGCCTCGGCCGCCGCCTGGGCCACCGCTTGCACGCCGGATGCGGCCGCGGCTTGGGCTGCGGCATAAGCGCTAGCCGCTGCTTCCGCTGCTGCCTGGGCCTGCACCGCTGCCTGGGCACATGCCTGGGCGTGGGCGAACACCGCGGCTGCGGCAAACCCCTCTGCTTGGGCGTAGGCCGCGGCGTAGGCAGTGCTTCCGGTCGTTCCTGCCGCCGAAGCCGACGCCTGGGCGGATGCCGATGCCGACGCGACTGCCGTCGCGCACGCCGCGGCTGCCGCTTGGGCCGTCGCCGACGCGGCTGCCGACGCGGCTGCCTGCGCTTTCGCTCCGGCAACCGCTGAAGCCACCGCAGCGCTCATCGCGTTCGCAGCCGATTGGGCCTTGGCATAGGCGCTTGCTGCCGCCGAGGCGCTGGCCTGAGCCGTAGCCTGGGCTGATGCAACCGCACTCGCCATCGCCTTTGCCGATGCTTCTGCCCGAGCACAGGCCTGAGCACACGCCGAGGCTTGGGCGTCCGCCTTGGCCCTCGCTGTCGCAATCGCTTGGGCCATCGCGCTCGCCGACGCCTGAGCGGTGGCGCACGCGCTGGCGATCGCTTTGCCTTCCGCTTCCGCCACGGCCTTTGCCGACGCGATCGCCTTCGCCACCGCGATCGCCACGGCCTCTGCCTCGGCGTAGGCCGCGGCACACGCCTGCGCCTGCGCGTGGGCCGATGAATAGGCGACCGCTATCGCGCTCGCCGCCGCCTTGGCCTCGGCTTCCGCCCTCGCCCGCGCCTGGGCGACCGCCTGCGCAGCGGCCTGAGCCTGGGCGTAGGCGAACGCGCACGCCGCGGCCTGGGCTTCCGCTCGCGCCTGGGCCGCGGCCGCTGCCTGGGCCTGGGCAACTGCCCATGCCTCAGCACGCGCTGTAGCCTGAGCAGCCGCCTGGGCCGCCGCGCTCGCCGATGCAACTGCGGTGACCACAGCGTCGACCGTCCCACCGATCTCCGCGACCACG
>DYGJ01000051.1:0-10413 GCA_020724765.1 Thermotoga sp.
CGGGCTTCATGCCCGACGGCCTTCCGTCGCAGACAAGCCGCGACGCTACAGAACCTCGGGAAGTTGGATTCAACTCCAGAAATGTCTCCTCTGCGTCTCGGCGGTAGACAAGTACCTTTACGGGAGAAGCCGGTCGCCCTACCATTGCCCTGACAATGGCCAACATGACGAACGTACGAACGGTGCGGGCACCACGGGGAACGGGGATTTCCTGCAAGGGTTGGCTTCAGGAAGCCGCCCTGCGCATGCTCATGAACAACCTCGACCCGGAGGTCGCCGGGGATCCAGCGCACCTCATCGTGTACGGAGGCACGGGGAAGGCCGCCCGGTCGTGGGAGGACTTCGACGTCATCGTCCGCTCGCTCCGCGAGCTCGAGGGAGACGAAACCCTCGTCATCCAGTCCGGCCGCGCGGTGGCCGTGTTTCGAACCCACGAAGACGCCCCGCGCGTGATCATCTCCAACGCGATGCTCGTTCCAGAGTGGGCAACGTGGGAGGCGTTCCGCGAGCTGGAGCGCCTCGGCCTGACCATGTACGGCCAGATGACGGCCGGCTCGTGGATCTACATCGGGACCCAGGGGATTCTCCAGGGGACCTACGAGACCCTGGCCGAAGTGGCGCGGCAGCATTTCGGGGGGGCATTGCACGGGAAGCTGGTCCTCAGCGCGGGACTGGGGGAGATGGGGGGAGCCCAACCGCTGGCGATCACGATGAACGACGGAGTGGGTCTCATCGTGGAGGTGAACCCGGCGAAGATCGAGCGCCGCCTGGCGCTGAAACAGCTCGACACGTGGACCGAGTCCCTCGACGAGGCGCTGAACATGGGGCGCGACCATGCGGCGAAAGGCGAACCGATCTCAATCGGGCTCCTTGCCAATGCGGCCGACGTGTACCCCGAGCTCCTGCGCCGGGGCGTGGTACCGGACGTGGTCACGGACCAGACTGCGGCCCACGATGCGCTCGTAGGCTACGTCCCGGGAGGGATGACCTACGCCCAGGCCGTCGCCCTCCGGGAGAGGGATCCCCAGACGTACATTGAGCGCTCGTACGCCTCGATGGTCCGCCACGTTCAGGCGATGGCGGAGATGCAGGAGAGCGGGGCGGTGGTCTTTGACTACGGGAACGCCCTTCGTGCTCAAGCGGAAAAGGGCGGCCTCGCCCATGCGACGGCGTTCTCGTTCCCCGGGTTTGTCCAAGCCTACATCCGGCCCATGTTCTGCGAGGGGAAGGGCCCGTTCCGGTGGGCTGCGCTTTCTGGCGACCCGGACGACATCCGGCGCACGGACCGGGCGATCCTCGACCTCTTCCCTCACAATGTACCCCTCCGGCGGTGGATTGAGAACGCTCAGGCCAAGGTCCGGTTCCAGGGCCTTCCGGCGCGGATCTGTTGGCTGGGATACGGCGAACGGGCAGAAGCAGGCCTGGTCTTCAACGACCTCGTGCGGAACGGAGAGGTGAAGGCGCCGATCGTCATTGGTCGCGACCACCTCGATTCCGGGTCCGTCGCTTCCCCGTACCGCGAGACCGAGGGAATGAGGGACGGCTCGGACGCGATCGCCGATTGGCCAGTCTTGAACGCCCTTTTGAATGCTGTGTGCGGGGCGACGTGGGTGTCCGTGCACCACGGGGGAGGGGTGGGGATCGGGAAGAGCATCCACGCCGGGATGGTCGTCGTTGCCGACGGCACGACGGAGGCGGCCCAGAGGCTGGAGCGAGTGCTGACCGCGGATCCGGGAATGGGCGTCGCCCGCCACGCCGACGCCGGTTACGAAAAGGCGATCGAGATCGCCCAGGAGCGGGGCGTTCACATCCCCCGGATCCCGATGTCGAGCGGGGCAACAGACAACTGAACGGCGCTCACCGCGGAGAACGCGGAGCGCGCCGGGAACGGCCGCTCGGGGCTGCGAGATAAGCTCTAGCTAGGTGTGGCCCGGGTTTCCCCTCTGCGAGCTCGGCGCTCTCGGCGGCGAACCGGACTGCCCGGCAAGTGCCAGTGCGGCGAAGGTCTTGGCGTCTCCCCGTCCGATGCGCGCCTAGAGAATGGATGGCCTCGGTTGAGAAGAAGCCGACTCCGTCCACCTCAGATCGAGCCGCTGGCTCACCAGACAGTTCCTCGGCCCGAAGAGGTACGTGCGTTCCGCGGAGTACCCGGGCGTGGGGGGACACCTCCCTAAGTAACGCCAGCGGCGTGCGGTGAGACTCGGTTTCCTCAGACAGCTCGCGCTGGGCGGCGGCGAGCGGTCGTTCCCCTCCCTCCAGTACGCCCCCGGGATCTCCCACAGCGGGAAACCCGGCCCTTCGCGGTGTTGCCGGACGAGGGAACCCGACTCAGGGAATCCCGGAGCAACACGGCTACGGCTCCGGGGTGAAGGACCACCTCGTGCTGTTCGGCAGAGGTCTCTCGCGGTTCCACTGCGATGCCCCAGCCTTGGAACACGAGGGTGTGGGGGTTCGGTTCAGTCTCCATCCCCCCGCCTGGGCCGTATGTACTGCACCATTCCGATGATGCCGAGGATGAACCCCGCCAGTGTGAGGAAGAACGTGGCGAAACACAGTCCCAACGTAGGTTCGATCAGCCGCATCACCATCAGGAACGCCAGCACAATCGACGCCGCCATCATCCCGACGGCGACGAGGATCTGCGCTAGCGGGCTCCCTCTCATGTCTTGTGAAGCCAGCACTCCACGAAGTGATCCCGTAAAGGTTCGAAAGCGGGTGGAGACTCTTGTTCGCACAGGCCCTCGATCTTCACCGGGCAGCGGGGATGGAACCGGCAACCGCTGGGCGGCTTGACCAAGCTGGGAGGCTCACCCGGCGGCACATCCCGGTAGCGGTGCGCGTTTTCTGGGTCGGGATCCGGAATCGCGGACAAGAGAGCCTTCGTGTACGGGTGGAGTGTGTTGTGGATGATCTCGTTCACGCCAGCCTTTTCCACGAGCCGCGCCGCGTACATGATGAACACCCGCTCCGAGAAGTAGCGCACGGTGGACAGGTCATGGGTGATGTAGATCACGCCCAGGCTATGCGCGCTCTGGATTCGGCGCATGAGTTCGAGGATCTCCACCCGCACCGAGGCGTCGAGCATGGACACCGGTTCGTCAGCCACAATGAGAGAGGGGCGAAGGATCAATGCCCGAGCGATCACCAATCGCTGCTGCTGTCCGCCGGAAAGCATGTGCGGGAACTTGCCGAGGAAATCGCTCACCGGCAGGAGGCGGACCTCCTCCATCACCTCGCGAATGCGCTGCTCGCGCTCGGCTGGCGTGCCGAACTTGTTGATAAGCATCGGTTCGTTGAGGATCTTGCGCACGGTCATGAACGGGGGTAGCGCACCGTACGGGTCTTGCTGGACGAAACCGACCTGGGACCTGAGCCAGCCCGCACCGCTTGCTTTGCCATCGAACTTCTGACCTCCGAAGGAGATCTCCCCTTTGGTCATGGGGGCGAGCCCCAGGATCGTCTTGAGGAGCGTGGTCTTCCCGGACCCGCTCTCGCCGACGACGGTCAGCGCTTCGCCCTTGCGCAGGTCGAAGCTGACACCATCCAGTGCTCGTACGAAGCCCGTGTGGAAGATCCCCCACTTCTTGAGCTCGTACCAGGTATGCACATCTTTCACAGACAAGAGCAATTCGTTGGCCATCGTCTTCCTATCCCTTGGCGTGCAGCCAGCACTTCACTAGTTCTCCGTGATTGCCCACGGTGAACGTTGGCGGCTCTTGATCACAGCGGTCGAACCGTCGCGGGCAGCGGGCAGCAAACCGGCATCCGGTGGGCGGGTTGATCAGGCTTGGCGGCTGCCCGGGGATGAACTCGAGCTTCTTGTCCTCACGCAGGGTAGGCACGCTCGACATCAGCCCATGGGCGTACGGGTGAAGGGGTTTGGTGTACCCGGTCGTGGACAAGCTGTGCTCGACCAGCTGCCCGGCGTACATCACCAGCACCTCGTCGGCGAGGTCGCTCGACGTCGAGATGTCGTGGGTGATGAGGATGAACCCCACCTCGAGCTGGTTCTTGATGTCTTTCAGCGCGTTGAAGATGTTGGCCTGGGTGAGCATGTCCAGGGCCGAAGTGGGCTCATCGAGCAGGATCAGTTGGGGGCTCGTCACGAGGGCCATCGCCAGAATGGCGCGCTGCCGCATCCCGCCCGAGAGCTCGAACGCGTACCGGTGCAGGAAGTCATCCGGAACGCCTACGATGCGGAACACCTCTCGTGCCCGTGCCAGCGCTTCGTCCTTGCCCATTCGGTGGTGGACCCGGAGCGGTTCGGCGACCTGATCCCCCACCTTGAGCACGGGGTTGAGGGCGTTCATGGCCGCCTGCGAGACCATGGACGCTTTCGTCCACCTCACCTTCTGACGGAACCACTCGTCGGACATCTTCATCACATCGGTCCCGTCGATGTGCACCTCGCCCGAGTAGGCATGAACGTTCCGCGGCAAGAGACGCAGGAGGGCCCGGGCAAGCGACGTCTTTCCGCATCCCGATTCGCCGAGGACGGTGATGGATCGCCTCCGGTCCATGGCGAAACTGACCTTGTCCACCGCTTGGAGCACGCCGCGGGTCGTGCGGAAGTGAAGGGTCAGGTCCTTCACCCGCAGAAGCGTCCCTTTTCCCATGGGCCTATCCTCTCGTTGAGCGAGAGGGGTGTGGGTCTTGTCTGTTGCCACTTGGTCGCTCATACGGTCCTCAATCTCGGGTTGAACACCCGGTCCAGGGCGAAGCCCACCATCGCGAACGCGAACCCAGTGATCATCAGCAGGATAGCCGGTTGGAGCACCCAGTAGTACAGGCCTTTGTACAGCGCGGATTGGGTCTGAGCATCGTGGATGACCTTGCCCCACGTGGGCAGGATCGGGTCGCCCAGTCCAAGGACGGCCAGGGAGGCCTCCAAGAACACGAAGGCGGGGACGACGGTCACGAAGTTGGGTAGAAGCACGGGGACAATCCGCGGCAGGAGGTAGCGGAACACGGTGCGGAAGTTGCTTGCCCCGTACGCCCGCGCGGCCTCGATGTACGCCGCCTCCTTCGCTTGTAGGAACATCGCCCGGTAGGTCACCATCGCCCCGCTGAAGATGCTCATCGCGATGATGATCCCCAGCATGAGCCACAGGCTGCGTGAGTAGAACTGACCGACCATGATCAGGATCGGCAGGGTGGGGATGACCATGTTCACCTGGGTGATCCGCTGGAAGATGAAGTCCGTCTTCCCTCCGAACCATGTGCCGATGCCGGCGAGGATGAACGTGGTCATGGTGGAGCCGACTGCGGCGAGGAGCCCGAACACGAGGGCCAACGGGGTTCCCCACAGCAGGGCCACCGTGATGTCCCGTCGCCGGTGGTCGGTGCCGGCCAGTCCGTGGACCCGGCCGTACACGACGAGCTTTGCGTTGAAGTCCCCGCCCTCCGGGACGTCCGCCTGGACGACGACCGCGTACTCCCCCTTCGCTGAGGTGCGCTGGCTGGCCGGGACGCCCATAGCTGCGTCCGAGAACAGCGCCACCTCGGGAAGGGTCCCGAACTTCGCCATGAGCTGGCCATCTTGAGAGATGTAGTAGATGTCGCTGGCGCGCATGGCGCGGTTCGTGGCGAGCGACAGCGTCTCTCCGGACGGGTTCTTCCACTGCACCGACAGCCGAGGCCGCGTGGTGCCCTCGTAGACGGCCTCCGAGAACAGGGTGACCTCCGTCGGGAACCCGTCGTAGGGGTAGTCAAACGGGAGGGTAATCTGGATGCGGTTCCGTCCGTCGGGCAACGGCTCGACCACCTTCACCCCGGCGTCGGCCGTGCTCACGATGACCGTGCGTGGCAGGTTGGCTGACGTGAACAGATCGAACCACGCGGGCATCGCGTTGCGGGGGTTATCGTCCCACACCCCAGGTCCTCCCCGCCACAGGCGGATCGCCTCGCTGTACGGCAGGGCGATGAGGGCGTAGAGAGACACGAGCACGAGGATGGAGATGACCCCGATCCCGAAGATCGCCGTGGGATAACGTCGCAGTTCCCTCAGCCTGCGCAGCATGGTCTACAGCCTCCTCTGGGTGCCGGCTCCTACCCGCACCCGCGGGTCGATGATGGCGTAGATGAACTCGAGCAGAAACAGGGATAGCGCGAGGAGGTAGGCGTAGATCACGTTCACACCTAGGATGACCGGGGTGTCGCTCAGGTTGACGGCCAGAATCGTCAATGAGCCGATCCCGGGCCAGTTGAACACGCTTTCCAGAATGACCGCTCCCTGCCACATCCCGATGATCAGGAACATGAACTGGGTGATGATCGTGGGCAAGGTGGGCCGCAGAATGTACCGCCGCTCGATGGCCCGCGAGGAGAGGCCCTTCGCCTTGGCCAAGTCCACGTAGTCCTCGCTGGAGAAGATGAGGAAGAACGTGCGCCGGGCGTAAATGCTTGCCAAGAGCCCGCCTGCCGCCATCGCGGCCACGGGGAGGATCATGTGGCGCAGCAGGCTTGCCGCGTAGCCGAAGGTCGTCTTGGGCGGTGGAGCTTCCACCATTCCCCCCCACGGCAGAACCCGCAACACGGCCGCGAAAATGAGGATGAGGAAGATCCCGTAGAACCAGCCCGGGGCCGACGACGTGGGGGCAAGGGCCACCACTGCTCGGTCAATCCAGCTCCCGTACCGCCGGGAGAGGGCGAGCGCGGCGAACAGCGAGGTGAAAAAGAGGATGAGGCTTGAGGTGCCGAACAGGACCAGGGTTGAAGGCAGTCGCTCCAGGAGGATGTTCCGCACCTGCTTCGAACCGCTGTCGCTCGTCAGGTTCTCCGATCGTCCCAGGCTTAACGAGAGCGCCGTGATCAGGTAATCAAAGCTCCTCAGGATGAACGGTCGGTCCAGACCGTACAGCCGGTACGCGAGCTCGGTCTGTCGCTCGATTATCTGGCTCAGCTCCGACGGCGGAAGCAGCTGGTTCTCGGGGACGGCGGTTACGGCGAGTGCGACCCCCTGCCGGATTTCGCCCCTGCGCACCGTGTCCAGGTGACCGCCCATGTTGACCACGAGGACCACGATGTACAAGGCAACGATGACGGCGAAACCGAGCATCACCGCCCGGAGGAGCGTGTAGCGCGTCAAGGCTAAGAGGTTCCCTTTCATGACAGGTCTGTGCCCCCTCCTCTGATCACGTGTCAGCAGGGAAAGATACAAGGGGACCGCTGGCGGTGCAACCCGCCAACGGTCCCCGTCGGTCCAACTAACCGGTGGCCGTTCCCGTTACTTCACGAGGAACTGCCACTTGTCCAGCGCGAACGGGTACTGCTCGAACCGCTTGAGCACGATGATCTTCTCGACCGGGAACACCTCGTCGAGGTACATCGGGCCGCTCGCGACCCACAGGTGGCCCATCTTCTCGTACCACGCCTTGAGGGCGGCGTACTTGGCCTTCGCCTGGTCCGCGGTCACGTACTTGCCCAACGTCGGCGCGTACGGGACGTACCCGGTGGCGATCCCCTGGTCGAGGTACTTGAGGAGGATCGGGAGCGCCGGTCCCTTGGTGTAGTCCATCCACTCCACCTTGAGGAGGGCGGACTTGTCCTTGGAGAACGTCAGCTCCTTATTCGCCTCGGCCTGGATGCCCAGGGCGAGCGTGTGCCAGAACCCCGGTCCCTGAGCGTAGTACGGCCACCACGTGGTGATGGCCAGCTCGGCGTCGAGGGTGTACACGTCGGAGTAGGTCTCGATGACGAGCGGGTTCTCCGAGACGATCTTCACGCCGCGGAACGACGCGAGGAACGACGCAAGAGAGGAGACGGCTGCCTCATCGTAGATCGCGCTCTCCGGCTTGCCGCGGTCGAAGCTGAGGATGATGCCGAGGATGAAGTCGGCGAGGGTGACCTTGCTCCCGTCGTGGAGCGGCACGTTGTACAGGCTCGCCGGGTAGTAAACGGTGCTCTTCCGCTTCGCGGTGAGGCCGCCGGGGTGCTTCTCGCCCACGGTGATGAACTTCTGCGCCGCGGCGTCCCAGTCAATCCACGCATCCGCCGGGACCTTGATCTCGTCCACGAACCTCAGCGTGCACCAGTCGTGCCCTGGGTTCGTTCCCACCGGCAGGCCCGTCAGGACCTCGACCGTGGCCTTCTCGTAGTGGAGTGGCCAGATGAGGCCGGTCTGCGTATCGGTGATGTAGGAGTTCTCGCCGGTCGCCCGGATCGGGAACATGTCGTACACCCAGTTCGACCCGGCGATCGGGTTCCATGGCTCGATGAGAAGGGTGGAGGTGGCGATCTTCATCGTCCCGCCCACCACCGGTTTGCCGTCCTGCTGGAACTGGGCGGTGTAGGCCCATGATTGGGAGCCGTACACGCCAGCCGCGAGGTCCGCGGAAACGGCGGTGTTTGCCCGCACTGGGGTGAATCCCTGCCGGTCCACGAGCCAGATCATGTTCGCGTACTCGTTGGACAGCCAGAGGGCCTGCTCGAACAGAACCGCGCGCTCGTCCATCGAGTTGAAGTCGCGGCGGGCGAGTTTGTCGCACACGTCGTCGAGTGTGGGGTTGTTCGTTGCGGTGGCGAGGGCCTGGAACAGAGGCCACGGGAGGACGCGGGTCGTGTAGAACTGGTTGAAGCCCGTGCCACTGTCGCGAGGTATGGCCGTGCTGACCCAGCCGCCGGTGTAGAGGTGCGACTGGCCCTCAAGCGGGTTGCTGGAAATCCACAGCGGCGAGAGCTCGGCGCTGCGGCCGTACTGACGGATGACCGCAAAGCCGGCCTTCTCGAGCTGATCGGAGATGTAGTTGCCGATGAGCAGGCGCTCGTCCTCGTTCCGGATCAGGAACCGGAGCTCGATGACCTTGCCCTGGTAGGCCCACTTGCCGCCGACCTTCGTCGCCCCGAGCTTCGTCATCTCGGCGGTGATGACCGCTTCACCCTTGGCGAAGTCGTAGGCGTAGTAGTCCTCGATCGCATCCACAACTTCCGGATAGCGTGTCGCATCCGGGAACGCGGAGTTGATCCAGCAGTACTTGCCCGTGGCAAGGCCGCCCATGATCTCGTTGGCGATGTACTCGCGGTCGATGATCCAGTGCATCGCCTCGCGGATTGCCTGGACGCCGAACGGGTTGAGTCGGCCGTCGGTGAAGAACGGCTTGTCGCCGCTGTGGTTCATCGTCAGGTCGTTGTACGACCCGAACGAGGTGTAGCTCTTGAGGTCGGGGTTGGCGGCGACCTGGGCGAACAAGGCGCGATCGCTGATCGAGAACGCGTACATGTCGATGTCGCCTGCGGCCAGCTTGAGGATCGCTGCGCCCGTGTTCGGCTCTTGGGTGAGAACAACTTCGTCCAGCCAGGCGCCCTGGCGGGCGAGGCCCGCGAACGCCATGGTCACCAGTAACGCTGCTACAAGTAGCTTCTTCATCCTCTCTCCTCCTTACTTCCGTGCTCCAGGTTGATCCTGCATCTTGTACGTCTCGTGTCTGCCCGACCTATCCGATCTAGTAGATCGGCGGAATGGTAAAGACGAACCGGACCAGCTGCTCGCACTTGGCCTCGACGACAGGGCTGACGCCCGTCACGCTCAGCAGCAGGAAGCCGCCTGGCTTGAGTCCTGCGCCGGAGAGAACGACCTTCCACAGCGTGCCCGACCCGGTGATGGACTTCACGCCGGTGCCGTTGATGGCCGTGACGGCCAGCTTGGCCACGGGGACTTCAAATCGGATGTTGAACGTGGTGTGCGAAACCGGGGCGCTGTTCTGCACCCAAATCAAATAGCCGCCGGCAACCGTGTTGTCCACCCGCGTCACAGGAAGCCCACCCTTCGGACACTGCGCTACCCCGAGCAGACCCACTACGAGGACAAGCCCAATCAACACACCCAACTTACGCATCGACAACCTCCTCCCTTTGGTTCACGGGACTCGTTACAGATACTGGGAATGCAGACCGCGTGCTCCCTCATCTCACCCCCTCGCCTGATAGAGTGGAATCCACGTGTATGATACATAAGCTGACGGGTCCCTGTCAACCAGGACTCGGCCGAGCTGGGGATCCGTACGGGTTCAGGCGAGGACGGCCTGGGCTTCGGCGTATCCCCGCTCCAGCGCGGCGTGGTTCATCTCTACAAGGCGGCCCCGAGCCTTCGCCCCCAACTCGGCGGCCATCGCCGCCTTCACTGTGCCGAGCGGCAGGGAGCTCAGGGCGCGAACCACCGCGCCCAGGGCGACCATGTTCGCCACCCGAGGCTCACCCAGCTCGCGGGCGAGGTCGTTGGCCGGGAGGGGGACCGTTCGGAGATCGTTTCGGTGAGGTGTGTGATCGACGAGGGAGCTGTTCACGATCACCGCTCCACCCTTCGCCACCCGTGGCTCGAACCGATCGAGGGACGGTCCGTTCATCGCCAGGACGACATCGGGTCTCTCGGCGATCGGAGAGCCGATCGGCTCGTCGGACAGGATGACGGTGCAATTG
>DYGJ01000051.1:10423-12111 GCA_020724765.1 Thermotoga sp.
GCAGGTTAAAAACCATAGCCGCTTCAGGGGTACGTACAGTGGTGGAACCAATTTCTTCATCCGCAATGATGACAGTACAATTGGCTGTGCCGCCGCGCATCTCGGGTCCGTACGACGGGAGCCAGGTCACCTCGAGACCGGCGTCCATCGCCGCCCGGGCGAGGATCTTCCCCGCGAGGAGCACCCCCTGACCTCCAAATCCAGCGAACACCACCGCTCGTTCCATCGTTACCCCCTTGTACAACCGTTCACCGCAGAGGCGCAGAGACCGCGGAGAAAACCGAGTCTGGAGTTGAGCCGGAATCCGGACGCAGATGCGAATTCATTGCGAGACCTCGCTGCGTGCCCCGCTCGGGCATGGGCCCTGCGCATCACTGCTCCTTCAGACCCAGCACGCGTCGCCTAATGCCTTCCTTCAGAACAGGCACGTTGAAGTTGACAATCAGGCCTACCTTCCACTTGCCCAGTCGCAGGTAGGTAAGGAGTTGCGCTTCGTGGATTGGCAGCAGGTGATCCAGCGCCTTGATCTCCACCACAACCCGTTCGTCGACCAGTACGTCAACCCGGTATCCGTACTTCAGCTGAACGCCCTTGTAGCTCAGCGGGAGTGCCACTTGCCGCTCGAAGGGAACCTGCCGCAGTTCCAGTTCTCGGCACAGGCATTCCTCGTACGCAGACTCCAACAGGCCTGGTCCCAACGCTTGGTGGACTTCGATCGCTGCGCCGATGACCTCTTGGGTGAGTTCGTTGACGCTCCCCGCGGTCTTGCGGCGTTGTCTACTGGGGCAAACGGAGTTGTTGCTGTGTGCTGAGATTCTCTGCGCCCTCTGCGTCTCTGCGGTGAGCAAGCACTACCCCCGGTCTACGAGGTCGCCCAGCGGGAACACCTTCGTTACGGTCCCTGCGATGTGCTCGTTCGCCTTCGCGGGCGGCATCTTCCACCCCGTGGGGCAGTTCGACACGAGTTCCACCAGCGAGTACCCCTTCTTCTCGACTTGGTAGCGGAGGGCCTTTTCCACGGCCTTGGTGGCCTGGGAGATGTGCTTGGAGTCGTGGAGCGATTGGCGGGTCACGTAGAGCGGCGCGGCGAGGGTGGCGATCATCTCTGCCACCCGCAGCGGGTGGCCCATTGTGGTCAGGTCCCGTCCCTCCGGGCAGCTCGTGGCGCGCTGGCCCTCGAGGGTGGTCGGCGCCATCTGGCCGCCGGTCATCCCGTAGATCTGGTTGTTGACGAAGATCACGGTGATCGCCTCGCCGCGGTTTGCGGCGTGGATCGTCTCCGCGGTCCCGATCGCTGCCAGGTCGCCGTCCCCCTGGTACGAGATCACCGCCAGATCCGGGTTGGCCCGCTTGATCCCCGTAGCCACCGCGGCGGCTCGGCCGTGGGCGGCCTGGATCCCATCGCAGCGAAACCACTCGTAGGCGAACACGGCGCACCCCACGGGGGCGACCATCACCGTTCGTTCCCGAATCCCCAACTTGTCGATCGCCCCGCCGAGGATCCGCGTGATGAGCCCGTGGTGGCACCCCGGGCAGTAGGTGAACTTCTTGTCGGTCAGGCTCTTGGGGCGGGCGAACACCTTCGTCATTGTCTGAGTGTCAGGCATACCGCTTCACCTCCCGCAGGATGTCGCTGGGGGTGGGTACGACCCCCCCCATCTCCCCGTAGAACGGGGTCACGGTGCACC
>DYGJ01000052.1 GCA_020724765.1 Thermotoga sp.
GCGCAGTTCCTGAACACGCTCTCCAGTCAGGTCAAACGCAGCCCCAATCGCGAGATCGACCTCCTTGCCACGTGGGGTGTGACCGATCGTCGCTGCCCCCACGAAGAGGCCCTCATCGTAGACCCGTACCTCACCGGCCGGCAGTGATGCCAGGTCGTTTGTGAATCGAACCCGCACTTCCACTGGACCGCCGGAGAACCGGTAGGCACGGGTGTACGCCAGATCACCCGATACGAGCGGAACCAACGCCACCCCCTGCGTAAGATCGACCGCAGCCGGGAACGCATACCGGTGGTACTCGGCCACCGCCGCAAGGTCGAACTCGGCAAACGACGCCAGCGCGCGAATCCCGTACCCGTCCGACACCTTGGGGATCGGCCGGTACACATCGCCCGCCACCAGGGACACCTGCGCGCCCAGAAAATCGATCCCAGTACGGTTCACAAACGTCGCCATCCCCTGAAGGCCAAGCATCCCTTCCCCTAACGCCGCGGCGTAGGTCGCCGCCCACGACAAGCCCTCAGCGAGGTAGCTCACACCGACCTCGGTCAGACCCGGTACTGCGTCTCGGTAGCGAATCGTGAGGGCGAGGTGATCGCGGCCCCCTGAGTAGACCACAGGCGAGGTCACGATCCGATCGTAGGTGGAGAAGAACACCACGCCGTCCGCGGTCGACAGCACGAGCCCGGCCTCAGCCGCAAGAAGAAGACCCTGGAAACGCCCCCCGTGGGCGTAGACAACGACCGTCGCTCCCACCCAATCCGCGACCGTGAGGAGCCGCGTTGACATCGCCTCCATCCGGGTCAACTTGATCCCGCTCAGAACAACGCTGTCCACAAGCATCGTCAACGGGAAGTCCTCGAGGAGGAGATCGCCCTCCTGGGCAAGAACCGCGGATCGCGTTTCCACGATGTGCCCAAACCCGCCCGAGTAGATCGCGATCACAGGGGCGGCCCCCCCCAGCACCCCGAGTACACACACCCCAACTGCCAACGTCCTAAGCATGGGGATCACCTTCCTTTCCGCCATCTTACCCCACGGTAGGGGGGGTGCAACGGAGCTCGGATCCTCCTTCGGGCCGCATCGCACTCATGGCACGGAGGGTGCCGCCGGGGACGTGCGCGAGACGACAAGCGAGGCCAGAGCGGCCTCAAGCGTTGACATATTTCGACCCGTCCTCGCGGATAGGGCAACGCACGGCACTGTCTCCGCCTGCAACGCCGCAAGGCGAGCCTCCTGCTCGGGGGTGACGACGAGGTCGAGCTTGTTCAGAACATGGAGGACCGGCGGGGGAGCTGAATCGGGACCCACGATCGCGGCGACGACTTCTCGCACCACCCGCAGGTGTTCGTCTACCGCGGGATCGGTGCCGTCGAGCACGAGGAGCAGGGCCGCCGCATCGCCCACCGCGCCCAGGGTCGCCTGAAACGCTGGTATGAGCTGGTGGGGAAGATCGCGGATGAATCCCACTGTGTCTGCAAGCAGGGCATCCCTCCCCGAAAGCGCAATCCGTCGCACCCGCGTATCGAGCGTCGCAAACAGCTTATCCTCCACCAGCGCGTTGCACCCCGTAAGCCGGTTGAACAGCGTGGACTTACCGGAGTTGGTGTACCCCACAATCGCAATCTCGGGCGGGCCGACACGACGGCGGCGGGCCTGCTGAACGATGCGATCCTGACTGACCTTCCGCAGGGCGCTTCGAATAGATTGGATACGACGACGGATCGCCCTACGACCCTGCTCGAGCCGGGTCTCGCCCGGACCGCTCGTGCCGATCCCCGCGCCGGGATTGGTGAGCGCTTGTCCCCATCCCCGTAGACGGGGAAGGAGGTACTCGAGCTGGGCCAATTCCACGGCGAGGGCAGCTTCCTTCGTCCCCGCACGCTGGGCAAAGATGTCGAGGATGAGTTGGGATCGGTCGACGACCTTGAGACCGGTTGTTTCCTCGAGGTTGCGGGCTTGGGCCGGTGAGACCTCCGAGCCAAGGATAACGGTATCTGCCCCCAGATCGCGCGCTTGATCACGGATCTCCTCCGCCTTCCCCCGCCCGACGTACGTGCCGGGATGGGGTCGAGGTCGGTGCTGCAGAGAAGTCGCGAGCACATGCACACCGGCCGTGGTCGCCAGGGAGGCCAGCTCGGCCAGGCGCTCAGCTCCATCCGACCCAGGCGGGATCACGTCGGCGAGAACAGCGCGCTCTCCTCCGTAGACCCGGGCCCGCCGGCCCAGGTAATCCTCAACCGTCGGGATCAGTCCGTGACGCATACCTCCGCACCCAAGCTCCGCAGCTTCTCCGGCAGGCCGGCATACCCGCGGGCGAGGTGCATCTCTCCCCGGATCTCGGTCGCTTCGGCAGCGGCGAGCGCGGCAAGAACCAGGGCTGCCCCAGCCCGAATGTCCGTGGCCTCGACCTCTGCACCGTGGAGCGTCTCCACTCCATCGGTGAGGACCGTGTCCGCAGTAACCTGAACCTGAGCCCCCATCCGGGCCAGGGCCCCGACGTAGTTGAACCGGGATGCAAACACGGTCTCCCGGGCTGTAGATCGGCCGGAGGCGGTTGACAAAAAGGAGATCATCGGAGGCTGGAGGTCGGTGGGAAACCCGGGATAGGGAAGCGTCTGAATGTTCGCCGCCTGCGGCCTCACGCCAAGGGCGACCGTGACAGCGTCTTCGTTCGCCCGAACCTCGGCCCCCGTCTCGACAAGCTTCGACAACAGCGCGTCCAGATGCTCATGACGCGCCCCGACGACCGTGACGGCGCCTCGGGTGATCGCGCCAGCGAGGAGGTACGTGCCTGCCTCGACCCGATCCGGGATCACTCGATGGGTTGTCCCATTCAACGCAGATTGGCCGCGAATCTCCACCCGGTCCTCACGCCAGGTCACCGACGCCCCCATCGCCATAAGCAGGCGGCCGAGGTCCACGACCTCAGGCTCGCGGGCGGGGTTGACGATCGCCGTCACCCCATCGGCCAAAGCGCCTGCGAGAAGGAGTTGTTCCGTCGCCCCCACCGACGGGTAGTCGAGGTACACGGTGGTTCCGGTCAGCCGCGGTGCGGAAGCATGGACCGTTCCTCCCCGCACGTCGAACGACGCCCCCAATCGCCTCAGGCCCGCCAGATGGAGGTCCACCGGGCGCGGTCCGATCGAACAACCGCCGGGAAGGGGCATCCGGCCCTCTCCACGGCGCGCCAGGATCGGGCCGAGGGCTAGGAACGAAGCCCGCATGCGCTGGACGAGCGGGGCCGGCGCCTCTGGGGCCAGTTCCCGCCCCCCATTGAGGACGATGGTCGAGTCTTGCCATCGCACCTCTTTGCCCAAGGCTTCGGCCAAGGCGACCGCCGCATCCACGTCCAGGAGCCGGGGCACATTCTGGAGAACCATCGGCTCGGCCGTGAGCAGGCTCGCCATCCCCGCCGGTAATGCGGCGTTCTTCGAGCCAGCGGCCTGCACAGTCCCCCGTAGGGGCCGCCCGCCCTCAATCCGGATCACGGCAGAAACAGGAGCGGGTCCACGGCAACGCCGTCGTGACGGGTCTCGAAGTGCAGATGAGGACCGGTGGAGAGACCGGTGCTCCCCGAGAGGGCGATCGTCTGACCGATCTCCACGAACTGCCCGACCACAACCAGGGGCTGCGACAGGTGGCCGTAGTACGTGCTGTAGCCGTCCCCATGGTCCAGGACCACAAGGAACCCAAACCCCCCTTCCCAGCCCGCGGTGACCACCCTCCCCGCGGCCGCCGCGTACACACGCGTCCCCTCAGGAATCGCGATGTCAATCCCGGAATGGAACGAGGGCACATGATAGATGGGATGCACCCGGGGGCCGTACGGAGAGGAGATCACCCCGCGGGCCGGCCAGGCAAACCGGGTCCCCTTACCGAGGGCCACCGCTGTAGCTTGAGGGATCACCGGCGGAGCGGGGACCAGGATCCGCAGCCCCGTCGCTGGCTCCTCGCTGAGGCTGTTGGCAAGCAAGATCGCGCTCTCCGCCACCCCATAGCTCTGGGCGATATCCGCCAAGCTCTGGCCAGGCTTCACCGTGTGCAGTACCCCACCCGCAGGCAGAAGAAGCTGCTGACCAGGCCTCAGGCGCGACGGATCCACGTCGTTGCTGGCGATGAGGTAATCGGCGGGGACCCCCGTCCGCTGGGCGATCCCGGCTAGAGTATCCCCTGTCTGCACCGTATACGTGGACCACGTGGCCCGCGTCGCCGCAACCGGAACTACGGGCCCTCCGGCCGGACTGGGAGGGAGCAAGGATGCCAAGAGGAGGGGAACCAACAACAGGCCCAGCGCTACCGCCAGCAGGGGGTTCTCACTCACTGTTCATCAGCTCCAGGAACTGCTTGTTCGTCCGCGTCTGTTCCATCTTGCCCTTGATGAACTCCAGCGCTGCCCCAGGGTCCGGCATCTCGATGAGAAGCTTACGGAGGATCCACACCCGACGAAGGACATCTGGCTGAAGCAGGAGTTCCTCTTTTCTCGTGCCCGATTGCACGAGGTCGATCGCCGGAAACACCCGGCGGTTGGCAAGATCTCGGTTCAGAACAAGCTCCATGTTCCCGGTGCCTTTGAACTCCTCGAACACCACCTGGTCGAGGCGAGATCCCGTGTCGACGAGCGCGGTGGCGATGATGGTCAGGGATCCCCCCCCCTCGATGTTGCGGGCCGCACCGAAGAACTCCTTCGGCTTGTAGAGGGCTGTAGGATCAATGCCTCCCGAGAGGAGTTTTCCGGAGGGGCTGATGGAGAGGTTGTACGCCCGCCCGAGACGGGTGAGCGAGTCCATGAGGATCACCACGTCGAGTCCCGACTCCACAAGCCGCTTCCCCTCTGCTGTGGCCAGCTCGGCGATCCGCGTGTGGTGCTGCGGCTCCATGTCGAACGTCGCCGCCACGACTTCCGCCTTCTTCACCGATCGACGGAAGTCGGTTACCTCCTCCGGCCGCTCGTCCACAAGCAAGATCAGCAGGTGCACGTCGGGGTGGTTCGCCTCGATCCCTTGGGCGATGTGCTTGAGGAGGGTCGTCTTGCCCGCCTTGGGCGGAGACACGATCAGACCGCGCTGTCCCTTCCCGATGGGCGAGAACAGGTCGATCATCCGCGTCGACGGTTCGTCGGGGTTGTGTTCGAGAACCAAATGCTCGTTCGGGTGAAGCGGGGTCAACTGCTGGAACTCGACGCGCTTCCGAACCTGGTCCGGATCGAGGCCGCTGACCTTGTCCACCTTGAGCAGGGCGAAGTACCGCTCGCCCTCCCGGGGTTGGCGTACCGGGCCGCGGATGAGGTCTCCGTCTTTGAGCGCAAACCGCTTGATCTGCGACGGAGACACGTACACGTCGTACCGACTGGGGAGACAGGATCGTTCGCGGAGAAACCCGTAGCCATCAGGCATGATCTCCAGGATCCCTTCTACCGCCAGCTCCTGACGCTCGGCCAGGACACGCATCACGGCGAGTTCCAGGTCGGACGTTGAGAGGTCACCGCTTCCGTTGACACCCAGGGTTTGCGCCAGTCCCGTTAGCTTCTCCAACCCCAGCGCGCGGACCTCGCTCATCTCCATCGCACATCACCTCTGGCAATTCAGATCGTACGGTTCCCGGAACCCGGAGGGTCCGGGCGTCTCCTCACAGTTTGCGAAAGAATGATCGGGCGACATCCCAGTACATCGCCATCCGGTCGGTGAGCCCAGGCCAGAACCCCCGCTTCTCTTCCTTGCGAATGTGGCTCACCCCGTGCAGCTCGACCTTCTTCTTGCGCCATCCTTCCTTGGAGGCGAGCCGTGTCAAGGCGGTCTCGACGCCGAATTCCATGTCCTCCACTGCCCCACGAGCCCGCTCCCAGTGCGCGCGGGACATCACCCTCTGCCCAGACAAGAACGCCGCGATCCGTTGCGAGAGGTCGGTCCCGATCCGCCCGTTCCGGAACACACCAATGACCACATCGGTATCACCGGTCCCGTAGGCCCGAACCAGATCTTCAACGTGGGACGGGGTGAGGCCGGTGAGGTCGGCGTCGAGGAACAGCAGCACCTCGCCGGTGGAGGCTTCCGCCCCTGCCGCCATCGCCGCCGCCTTGCCGCGGTTTTCGGATAGCCGGACCAGCCGGACCGCGAACTGCTCGGCCACCGTCGCCGTTGCGTCCGTGGAGCCGTCATCTACCACGATGACCTCGTCCACGGCGGGTGAGGCAAGCAGGGGGTCAAGCACAGCCGCGATGCGTTCCGCCTCGTTGAATGCTGGGATGATCGCCGAGACCTTCATGAGGTAGTTGGTTTGGCGAGACTCAGTATAGCAAGGGCGTCAGCCCGTTTCAACCACCCTCGGCACGAAGCAGATCCTGCACAGCGCTGTGGATGACGTCAAACGAGGCATCAACCGAACTGCGCGCCCCATCTCGCCTTCGCTCGAGGTCCACCTCCCCTTTACGCAAGCTGCGCGGGCCGATCACAGCGAGCACCGGGATCCCGAGGAGTTTCGCATCATGGAACTTCTCCCCGGCTGTCCGTTCCCGATCGTCGAGCAAGACGTCCAACCCCGCCTGAGCGAGGTGTTCGGCAACCGAGGCAGCGTACGCGAGCGGCTCAGGTTCTTTCGGGTTGAGGACCGCCACCAGCACGTGGAAGGGAGCCACAGAACCCGGCCAGACGATCCCGTCCTCGTCGTGGTGGGCCTCCAGCACCGCCGCCAGCAGGCGGCCGATCCCAATTCCGTAGCAGCCCATGATGAGCGGGCGCGCCCGCCCCTCCCGATCGAGGAACGTCGCATCGAGGGACTGGGAGTACTTCGTCCCGAGCTTGAAGATGTGCCCAAGCTCGACCCCACGCTGAACGCGGAGAGTTCCCCCACAGCGGGCGCAGCGATCGCCGTCGCGGGCGAGGGCTACATCAGCGACAAGCGATGCCTCGAAGTCGCGAGGGAAGTTCACGTTTCGGAGGTGGAACCCCTCCTTGTTTGCACCTGCGACGAGGTTCCGCGCGGGGGGGATCGAGTCGTCCGCCACGACCACCATCCCATCGCCAGAGATGCCGATAGGAGAGGCATACCCCGGCACCGCGCCCACAGCGGCGATCTCCTCCTCAGTGGCTGGGGCGAGCTCCGCTGTGCCAAGCGCGCGGGCGAGCTTCGCCTCGTTCACCGCGAGGTCGCCACGGATCACGACAAACACCAGCTTCTTCCCCATTCGGTAGAACACGGCCTTCGCCGTCTTGCGGGTCGGGACGCCGAGGGCGTGGGCCACCGCCTCGATCGTCTGGCAACCGGGGGTGGCCACTTCCGTCACCGCCTGCGGCGCCTCATCGGGGCCGGCATCCTTCACCGCGGTCGCCCCCTCGCGGTTCGCGGCGTACCCGCATCCGTCACAGAGGACGAACGTGTCCTCGCCCTGCTCGTTGGGGAGCATGAACTCGTGGGATCCCGAACCGCCCATCATCCCCGAATCGGCCTCCACGGGAACCGTCGCCAGGCCACAGCGACGGAAGACCGTGAGATAGGCGCGATACACCTCGGGGTAGTAGCGATCGAGGTCGTCCGTGTCCTCGTGGAAGCTGTACCCATCCTTCATCGTGAACTCGCGGACGCGCACAAGGCCACCCCGGGCGCGGGGCTCATCGCGGAACTTCGTCTGGATTTGGTACAACATGAGCGGGAGCTGACGCCATGACTGGATCTCCCGCCGCGCAAGATCCGTTACGACCTCCTCGTGGGTTGGACCGAGAACCATCTCCCGACCGGCACGATCCTGGAACCGAACGAGCTGCGACCCCGCCGTTTCCAGCCGCCCGGTTTTCGCCCACAGCTCGGCAGGGTGAACGACCGGCATGTGGAGCTCGGCGCCACCGATCGCATCCATCTCCTCGCGCACGATCGTTTCGATCTTGCGCAGTGCCCGCCACCCGAACGGAAGGTAGGTGTAGATCCCCGCTGCGAGGGGTCGAATGAGCCCCGCCCGCAGCATCAGTTTGTGGCTGGGAAGGTCGGCCTCGGCGGGCTCCTCTTTCCAGGTCGGGAGGAAGTACCGGCTCCAACGGACGTAGGCCATGATGGGCCCAAGGTTAGCGAAAGAGTCCCTCGAGGGCAACGAACAACTGGTCTGGATCGTCAATCCACTGCGCCGGTATGGGAAGGGCGCGCAGGAATGCGTCACCGTAGGCACGCGTGGCGAGACGCGGATCCGCCAGGAGAACTGCCCCTCGATCGGTGGGCGTTCGCACGAGGCGGCCGACCCCCTGCCGCAGTCGAAGCACGGCCCGAGGCAGGAACACCGCCTGAAACGGAGACCCCCCCTGAGCCGCGATCCGTTCGGATCGGGCCTCGATCAGGGGGTCCGTGGGCACGGGGAACGGGAGCCGGACCACCGCCAACAGCTCCAGATCCTCTCCAGGAAGATCAACTCCCTCCCACAGCGTGTCCAGGCCGAGAAGGACTACGGGGGGCGGGTGGTTCCGAAACCGCGCGAGAAGACCTTCCCGCTCCCCATCCCGGCGCTGGACCAGATGCGGCGTTCCCGCGAGGTGAGCGGCTGTAGCCTCCAAAAGACGGCGCGAGGTGAACAGGGCGAGGGCCCGTCGGGGGACCCGCTCCAAGACCCCGCGCAACGTAGCCGCGAGGGATTGGGGAAACCCGGGATCGTCCGGATGGGGGAGGTAGCGGAGGACGAACGCTCCGACCCGGTCGTAGGAAAACGGGGATGGCCACGCCTGGAACGTCGGCTGATCGAGCCCCAGCTCGCGGGCCAGCGCACGCCCCTCGTCGCCCACGGATAGGGTCGCCGAGGTGAGGACCCCGCCGGTGATGTTTGGCCACAGCGCCGCCCCGAGGTGATCCCCGACGTCCACCGGAGATGCGGTGAGGGTGAGACCATGAGGCTCTCGCGCGTACCAGAACACGGTGTCCTCCGTCTCCGGACGGAGAAGATGGCTCACCAAACCCGCCACGCGCCGAACTTCACTTCCCAGGACGCGGGCTTGCGCTGCATCCTCATCCGAGAGCTCACGGGCAACGTCGGCAATCGCGTCGGAAAGGTCATCGAGCGCGTCCTCGAGGACCGCGCCGGCGGGGAGGAGAGAGGCGACATCCGCTGTTCCGTACCGGCCGATGTCGCGAGGGAGGGTCGCGCCCGCAGCGGCCCAGAACTGCCGGTGCGCCGCCGCGGCCTTCTCCCACGAGGCGACCGCCTCGCCCACCCCCGAGACGTTCCCCCACGTTACGAACAGCCCCCCCGCGCCTCGCCGCAGCTCTCCCAGGAGCCGGGGGATGACCGGCGGCGACAGGGCCGCGCTCAACGCGTCGCGCATCGCCTCCGGTAAGTTGTGGGCCTCGTCTACAACCGTGAACTCGTAGGGGCCCAAGATCGTGCCTCCGCTGGCAAGGTCCGCCCCAAGCAGCGCATGGTTGACCACGGCCAGGCGGGCCGCCCGCGCCTTCTCCCGCGCCAGGCGGGACGGGCAACGGTCCCAAAACGGGCACGTCCACCCGCCGCACCGGTAGGGGAGATCCGGAAGCTGCCGAAGCACCTCTTGGCCAACGGGGCTCGCTCGAAGCCCTCCGAGTTCGTCGAGGTCCCCCGTCTCCGTTCGCGCTGCCCAAACGAGGAGCGGTTGCAGCACCTCGCGCGGGACAAGCTGATGTCGGACCTCCTCCAGTCGCCGCAAGCAGAGGTAGTTCTCCCGGCCCTTGAGAAGGGCGCATGGCTCGTCCAGCCCTAGGTGCGCAAGAAGGGAGGGGAGGTCGCGACGCCAGAGCTGTTCCTGAAGGGCACGGGTGCGGGTGGAGACCACGGCCCGCCCCTCCCCGTGTGCGAGGGCAAGGAGAAGCGGCACGAGGTACCCGATGGTCTTACCCGTCCCCGGACCCGCTTCGAGGAGCCGGACCTCCCCGGCCTCCAAGGCCTCGGCCACGGCCTCCGCGTACTGAACCTGTCCGTCCCGCTGGGAGAGAAGCCCCGAACCCGTGAACAACGCGAACGCTTCGACCACAGTCCGCGGGACGGCCACGCCTCGCTTCCGCGGCCGGGAAGCGGGCGACGTCCCAATCCAATCCGGGTTAGGAAGAAGGTCTGCGATCAGGGCCCGCGCCGCAGGGGGAAACGCTCCGGCCTCGGCCAGCAGCCGCTGCGCCAACCATCCGGTGACCTCCGCCCGACTTGGCGCGTCGCTCGGTGCCGCCCGTCCGAGGCGCCGCGTCAGCGCAGGCAGCGACAGATCAGGTTCCTCCGGCCACACCGCCCGCGTCAGAGCCTGTGTGTCCACCCACGGCGCTCCCAAGCCAACCGCCGCGGGGTCGAGGGATGCCCGTAGAGAGACGGCGTCGTGGGTGACAACCGGGAGTCCCGCGAACTGGCCCCATCCATCCTTGGGAACCCGCCCCGCAAACAAGGGAATCGCGACCCGATCGACAATCTGGTCATCACGGAATCGGACAGCGCCCAAAACGTCCCCGTCCAGGGCGAGAGCGAGAAACTCCAGGCTCACCGCCGGAGGCGGTGGAGGAGGTCGATTCTCCGCACCACCCCCACCAGCCGCTTCTGGTCGTCCAACACGGGGATCTGCTTCAGCCCTTTGCGGATCATGAGGTCCGCAACGTGGAGATCGTTGTCGTCGGGACGGGCGGCAACCACCTCTTCCGTCATGAACTCCGCCACCGGCTTGGGACCGATCTCATGGAGCCGCCGACTGAGCTGGTCGAGACTTGGAAGAAACGCCACCGACTGCAGCATGTCCACGTAACCTGGAAGAACAGCCCGAATCAGGTCGCGCTCGGAGATCACCCCCACCACGCGACCGTCCTCATCCACCACCGGGAGCGAAGCCAGGCCGGACTGGTGCAGAAGGTAGATCACGTGTGAAACGGTGGTGTCAAGCTCCACCGACGTCAGGTCGCAGCGCATGAACTCGCGAACCCTCATCCCTCGCTCCGTCGTCGAATCGTCACGTGGCCAAGCTCACGTCGGATCGCGCCCGCGTCCAGACAGAGCTTCTCTTCGACCTCTGCCGTAGCCAAGGCCGCCGCCATCCCGTACCGGGCTGCCTCCACCAGCTTCTCTCCCCGGATCAGCGCAGACAGGAGTCCTCCCACGAGCGCGTCATCCGCGCCTACGAGGTTCTTGAACGTGGCGAGCGGGACCCGCGCCTCAAGTTCCCACACCCCGTCTCGGGTGGCAAGGACGTCGCCTGTGACGTGGTGCGAGATGAGCGACGCTTCCACCCCCTGGGCGACCATCCACTGCCCGGCACGCGCGATCTCGTCCGGCGTGCTCACCGGCAGTGCCCCCAGCTGGAGATCCTCGCGGACGTCCGGCTTGACGAGGAACGGGCCCTCCCCGATCGTCCGCATCAACGCATCGCCCCCCGCGTGAACGATCACCCGCGCCCCCGCCCGGTGGGCGTGCTGAACGAGCGTGCGATAACAGTCGGGGGAGCAGCCTGGCGGGAGAGATCCGCCAAGGACGACGTACTCCGCCCGCCGGAGCATCCGCTCGTACTTGCGGAGGAAGATTCCCATCGCCTCCTCCGACACAGGCGGTCCCTCCTCATGGATCAGCAGCGGGTGGTACTCTCGGCCCCGGACGATCACCGTGACGTTGGTTCGGTTCTCGCCCGGCATCCACACGAAGTTCGCCGTGATTCCACGAGAGAGAAGGTCCTGGAGGATGATCTGGCCCGTGTGCCCAGCGAGGAACCCCAGCGCGACCGTCTCCACCCCGTGGCAGGAGAGGAACGTGGAAACGTTGATTCCCTTGCCTCCCGCTGAGGTGAGAGACCGATCGCTGCGGATCAGAACCGCCTCTTCCGGCTTGTCCAGAGACAGGGGCAACTCGTGCACCCAGTAGAATTTGTCCAGAGTCGGGTTGAGGGTGACAGTGAGGATCATTCGCCCTCCTCGACCTGTCCGTGCAATGCCCCTGCCGTAGCACCGTCGATCGTCACCATAGCGAACCGCCCGATCATAGCGGGATCTCCTGGAAGGAGCACGGTCCGGAAGTCGCGGGTCTTCCCCACCAACCTCCCCTTC
>DYGJ01000053.1:0-5713 GCA_020724765.1 Thermotoga sp.
TCGGGAGAGAACGCTGCACACGAAAGCCAGCGAAGCTCCAGCGATGCCACAACCCCGTCCGGAGCTCCAGCCGCCACCAGCCCCACCGTCACGACCAGCCACGCCACCGCGATCCGCTTCATCCGTCACCCCTTGATGCACACGAGCGGCCGGACCTTGGCCACGAGGGCGTTCAGACCAGCTCCCACCGCCGCCTCCACGACCTGGTCCACATCCTTGTACGCGCCGGGTGCCTCCTCGGCCGCCCCTGCATACGAGTGGGCGCGGACGACGATTCCCCGGTCCGCCAGATTCCGGACGACCTCCTGGCCCCGCCACCGCTTCTTGGCCTTGGCGCGGGACATCGCCCGTCCCGCCCCGTGAATCCCCGAGCCGAAAGCCTTCTCCATCCCGACCTCGGTCCCCCGCAGGATGTAGGAGGCGGTGCCCATCGTCCCGCCAACGAAGATCGGATGCCCTACCGCCCGATACCGGTCCGGGTTCTCCCGCCGGCCAGGCCCGAACGCGCGGGTCGAGCCTTTGCGGTGCACCAGGAGCCTCTTCGCCTCGCCGTTGACCGGGTGGCGCTCGAACTTCACGTTGTTGTGGCCCACGTCGTACAGGGTGCGGATCACCCCGTGGGGGAGCGAGAACACAGGGGCGAGGGCCTCGCGCACCAGATGGGCAATCACCTGCCGGTTGGCGAACGCGCAGTTGATACCCGCGAACACGGCTTCAAGGTACTTCACCCCCTCGGGAGACCCGATCGGAGCGCACACGAGCTCGCGCTCCCGGATCGGGATCCCGTACTTCCGGCTGGCGCGCTCCAACTCCGGAAGCGAGTCCTGCCCGATCTGGTGCCCGAGCCCGCGCGATCCGCAATGGATGGCGACCAAGACCTGGTCTTTCTCCAGCCCATAGGCACGAGCGGCCTCAGAGTCGGAAACCTCCTCCACGTACTGCACCTCGAGGTAGTGGTTCCCCGAGCCGAGGGTCCCAATCTGGCGGAACTCCCTCTCCTTCGCCTTCTTGGACACGGCAGCGGGGTCCGCGTCGCTCATCCGGCCGTTCTCCTCGATGTACTCGAGGTCCTCAGGAAGACCGTACCCACGGTCGAGCGCGAACTTCGCCCCCTTCTCCAGAACCTCGTCCACCCCCGCCAGGGTAAGGCGGATCTTCCCCTCGGAGCCCAGGCCCGCCGGGACGTGGGCGAACAGCGCGTCCGCCACCTCCTCCTTGCGTGGCTCGATGTCGGACCGAGAGAGAGGGGTCGTGAGGACCCGCACCCCACAGTTGATGTCGAACCCGACCCCGCCCATGGCAACCACGCCCTCGTCGGGTGCGAATGCCCCGACCCCTCCGATGGGGAACCCGTAGCCGGGGTGGACGTCAGGCATCGCAATCGAGGCATGGACGATCCCGGGCAGGCACGCCACGTTCCGCACCTGGGCCAGCGCGTTCCAGTCGTGACCTCCGTCCCCCTCCGTCTCGCCGGAGAGGAGGGGCCGGAGCAGCGCCTCGGACACGAAGATCCACCCCGGCACGTGCATCTCCCCGGCCCGGGGGAGCTCCCACGCGTAGTCGCCGATCTTCCTCAGTTCCATCGCCGCACCTCCGTACCTCGGGTGTCTACAGGTCCACCACGCACTGGGCGATGTGCCGGCCGTGTTCTTCGCCCACCTGCACGCCGCAATAGGTCGCTGCCTTCACTTCGACCCCCAGCCGGTGCCGTTCGGGAGCGATCGGCTCGCCCCATGCCCGGCCGGCAAGACGCCACCCTCCCTTCTCCCCCTCGACCCGGACCTCGAACCGGGAGAAGAGCAGCCCCCGCACGTCTCGCTCGCGCAGGAGCTCTCCCAGCCAGGCCACGAAGAGCCCTTCCAGGCTATCCTCACGGGCTACGATCTTCACTTCCATCTTCGCCCGGACGTGGGCGAGATCCGCCATCAAGGCGAACATCCCCCGCGCAGCCTCGGCGAACGCCTCGTCGCGGGTCTCCCCAATCCCCCGGACCCCGGCGTCGGCCACGTGATCGAGGATCTCATACGCCACGGCCACACCCCTCAACAGCTCGCACCGCCGAGCGCGCAGAGATCGTAGCGGAACAGGGCAGTTCCGTGGTGCGTTGACCGTGAGCCGTTATCCGTGCACGCCTCTTCCCGGCACCCAGCACACACCCGTCACAGCCATGTTCTTGGCGGGCTCGGCAGCGGAGCGGCCCGACAGGGACCATGGATCATGCCCCCAACGGCCAACGGGCGACCGGGGTGTAGAGGGGGCCATGGGGTTGGAGTTCGGATTCCATCAGGGTCAGCCCATCCACCCGCGCCCAGAGGATGGGCAGGGTTGTTCCCTCCACAACCGAGGCCAGATCCTGAGGGATGCGCAGCCGGGCCAGGGTCACGTGGGGATGAGCGGCCTTCCGCTCCGGGGGGAAGCCGAGCATCTGAACGTCCTCTTCGATGCGCTGGGCGAGAATCGCGAACGAAGCATTGTCCGCCGTCGGCCCGGCCCACAAGACGCGAGTCCGGCCGGGGTGGGGAAACGCTCCAAGCCGCTCCAGGGGGAGCACGAACGGCGCCGTTTCGGAAGCGACGGCGCTGCTGAGATCACGAAGCGCGGGCAGCAGGCCCTCGCCCACTTCGCCTAGGAACCGCAGCGTGATGTGCAGGTTCTCCTCAGCCACCCAGGTCCCGCCACGGATCCGGGCTCGCAAGCCACGGGTGCCCCGCGCGAGGGTTGCCCGCACATCCTCTGGAAGCTCCACGCAATAGAAGAGACGCATCCCTCGGGATTATAGCCCCCGCTGTAGCGTACCCTAACGCATCGCGCTACCATCTCTCCGGACAAAGGAGATCATCATGGCGCAGAAAGATGAGCAGACCGAACTCAAGCTGAAGGTGGCCGAGGCCCACCAGCCGGATGTGGGGAGGGGGATCGCCCGTCTCGCGTCCGAGCACATCGAGGCCCTCGGGATCTCGCCCGGAGAGCCGATCGAAGTTGAAGGCGCCCGCGTCACGGGCGCCATCGCCGCGGTGGCGTACCCGGCCGATGCCGGGCTGGACATCGTGCGCATCGACGGTCTGATCCGGGCCAACGCTGGCCTCGGCGTCGGGGAGACAGCTCAGGTACGAAGGGCGAAGTGGAAGCCCGCCACCCAGATCACCCTCGCCCCCGCCCGCAAAGGGCTCCACCTTGTCGCACCGCCGGACAGTCTCCGGGCGATCCTCGCCGGCCGGGTCGTGCGCACCGGGGACGTGGTATCCACCGCTGCCCGCGCCGAAGGGAACCCGTTCGGTGATAACCTCCTCTTCGAGCGCATCTTCCGCGAGTTCACCCAAATGGCGCCCGGGTTCGGCCTGGGGGAGATTCACCTCAAGGTGGTCAGTACCCAGCCCGGTGGTCTCGTGCGCATTACGCCCGACACGGGGTTCGAGCTCCTGCCGGAGCACGTCGAGGTAGCCGAGCGGGGCCGGGACGTGCCCGAGGTGGCCTACGAGGACATCGGCGGCCTCCGCGACGTGATCCACAAGATCCGCGAGATGGTGGAACTCCCCCTGAAGAAGCCTGAGCTGTTCGACCGACTGGGGATCGAACCGCCGCGGGGGGTGCTTCTCCACGGCCCGCCGGGGACCGGGAAGACCCTCCTCGCCAAAGCGGTGGCCACGGAGACCGACGCGCACTTCATCGCCCTCTCCGGGCCGGAGATCATGTCCCGGTTCTACGGAGAGTCCGAGGGGCGGCTGCGCGAGATCTTCGATCAGGCGGAGAAGAACGCGCCCGCGATCATCTTCATCGACGAGCTCGATTCGATCGCCCCGCGGCGGGCCGAGGTGACGGGCGAGGTCGAGCGGCGGGTGGTGGCCCAGCTCCTCACCCTCATGGATGGCCTCAAGCAGCGGCGGAACGTAATTGTGATCGCGGCCACGAACCGGGTGGAGGCGATCGACCCCGCCCTCCGCCGACCCGGACGGTTCGACCGCGAGATCGAGGTCCGCGTCCCCGACCGGGACGGCCGGAAGGAGATCCTGATGGTTCACACGCGCGGGATGCCCCTCGCCCCTGACGTCGACCTCGACCGGCTCGCCAACCAGACCCACGGGTTCGTGGGGTCCGACATCGCCGCGCTCGCCCGCGAGGCGGCGATGAATGTACTGCGCAAGCTGCTCCCCAAGATGGATCTGGATCAAGACGGCATTCCCCCTGAAGTGGTCGAGGAGCTTGTGGTGCGGTGGGAGGATTTCGATCGGTCGCTCAAGGAGGTTCGGCCGTCGGCGATGCGGGAGGTGATGGTGGAAGTTCCCACCGTAACGTGGAACGACATCGGTGGCATCGAGGACGTCCAGCAGCTTCTGCGCGAGGCAGTGGAACTCCCCCTCACCAATCCCGAGGCGTTCCAGCGGTTGGGAGTCACCCCGCCCAAGGGAATCCTCCTCTACGGCCCGCCCGGGGCGGGAAAGACGACCCTCGCCAAGGCGGTGGCCAGCGAATCGCAGGCCAACTTCATCACCGCCAAGGGGTCCGAGCTCCTCTCGAAGTGGTATGGCGAGAGCGAACAGCGCATCGCCGAGGTGTTTCGGCGAGCGCGACAGGTCGCCCCGGCAGTGGTGTTTCTGGACGAGCTTGACGCGCTTGTTCCCCGTAGGGGATCGGCACTCGGGGAGCCCCACGCCACGGAGCGGATCGTGAACCAGATGCTCGCCGAGATGGACGGGCTGGAAGAGCTGCGGCGGGTGGTGGTGATCGGGGCCACCAACCGCCCTGATCTCGTGGACCCCGCGCTTCTCCGACCCGGGCGGTTCGACGAGCTCATCTACGTCCCAGTCCCGGAACAGGGGGCGCGACTGGCGATCTTCCGCGTACACACACGCGGAATGGCACTCTCGCCTGATGTGGACCTCGAACGCCTCGCTGCCCGTACCACCGGCTACACGGGGGCCGACATCGCCGAGGTGTGTCGCAAGGCAGGACGGATCGCGCTACGCGAATCCCTCGCTGCCACCGAGGTCACGATGCCCCACTTCGAACAGGCCTTGGAGAAGACGCCGCGCTCGGTAACCTCGGAGATCGAGGAACAGTACCGCCGGCTTGCCAAGAACCTCCGGGGAGCGGTGCGGCGGATCGGGCTTGTCCCGGAGGAAAAGGAGGCCACACCGTGATGCGCACCCTCCTCATCGTCTGGATCGCCTTCGGCGCAGTCGCCCTTGCCGCCGAACCGGTGGCGCTCGTGAACGGCGAGCCCATCACCCGCGAGGAGCTGGACCGGGCGACGGGCCTTGCCGAGGTCGTGTTCTCCTTGTACCAGCAGTTCCCCACGTTCGCCCAGTCCCTCCTCCTCACAGAAGAGGGCAAGGTGTTCCTCGCCCGTTACGAACAGGACGTGTTGGAGAAGCTCATCCTGCGCCGGATCCAGCTCCAGGAGGCGGCGGTGCGGGGTCTGGTCGCCGACGAGGACGAGGTATCCAAGCGCACCCAAGACGCGCTGGCCCAGGTCTGCGCTCACTACGGCCTCACCGAGGGCGAGTTCGCCGCTCAACTCCTCGCCCAGGGATACAGCATCGAGCAGTACCGGGATGCCATCGCCCGCGAGTACCGGGAGAAGCTCCTCCTCGCAGCGCTGAAAGCCGCGTTGCTCGCGGAGATCGCGGTGAGCGACGAAGAGATTCAAGCGTACTACGATGAGGACCCGGGTCGATTCGTAGACGACAACGGACAGCCCCTCCCCCTTGCCGAG
>DYGJ01000053.1:5723-6211 GCA_020724765.1 Thermotoga sp.
GGATCCCGGCCTTCGTCCGCCTCGACAAGGAAGAGGCCCACTGGCTCGATTGGCTTCGCCAGACCCGGGAACGAGCTGAAGTCGAGATCAACCTGTAGCTGGCTTGAAGAAGAGCATCGCCAGGGGGGGCAGGGTCAGCGACAGCGACTGAGGAAAACCCTGACAGGGGATGGCGTCGGCCTCCACTCCACCCAGATTCCCCTGTCCGCTTCCGCCGTAGTCCTTTGCGTCGCTGTTGAGGATCTCTGACCAGCGGCCACCGTGCGGCACGCCCACCCGGTAGTCGTTGCGCACCACCGGGGTGAAGTTGCCTACAGCGAGGACCACCTCGCGATCCTCCCTCCCCCAGCGCAGAAACGCGATGGCGCTCGACGCGGCGTCGTTCGGCTCTAACCACTGGAACCCGAGATCTCCGCAGTCACGACGGTAGAGGGCAGGCTCGGTGCGGTAGAGGCGGTTCAGATCGGCAAGCCACCGCTGCACCCCCC
>DYGJ01000053.1:6221-11904 GCA_020724765.1 Thermotoga sp.
GTGGTTGAGGAGCGACCACTCCACCGCTCGCTCGTGATCCCATTCCCCCCACTGGCCGATCTCCCCGCCCATGAAGAGGAGCTTCTTCCCCACACTCGCGTACATGTACCCCAGAACAAGCCGCAGGTTGGCGAATCTCTGCCAGTCGTCCCCGGGCATCTTCGTCAGGAGCGACCCTTTCCCGTGGACGACCTCGTCGTGGGACAGGGGGAGGACGAAGTTCTCGTGCCCCGCATACAGCATGCGGAACGTGAGCTTGTCGTGGTGGTGAGCCCGGTAGATGGGGTCTTTGGCCATGTACACAAGCGTGTCGTGCATCCAGCCCATGTCCCACTTCAGTCCGAACCCCAACCCGCCCAGTGAAGTGGGGCGCGACACCATGGGCCAGGCGGTGGACTCCTCGGCAAACGTCTGTACGTCGGGGTACTCCCGGTACACCGCCTCGTTGAGTTGGCGCAGGAAACGGATCGCCGCCAGATCCTCTCTGCCCCCTCGTTCGTTGGGAACCCACTCCCCCTCCTTCCGGGAGTAGTCGAGGTAGAGCATCGACGCCACCGCATCCAGCCGCAGCCCATCGGCGTGGTAGACATCGAGCCAGAACAGCGCGCTGGATAGGAGGAAGCTTCGCACCTCGTGTCGGTCGTAGTTGAACGTGAAGCTCCCCCAGTCGGGGTGGATCCCCCGCTTCGGGTCGGCGTGCTCATAGAGGTGAGATCCATCGAACCGCCCCAGCCCGTGGCCGTCGGTGGCGAAATGGGACGGTACCCAATCGAGGATCACCCCGATCCCGTGCTGGTGGAGGTGGTTCACGAGGTACATGAACTCCTGGGGAGAACCGTAGCGGGAGGTGGGAGCGAAGTACCCCGTGGTCTGGTAGCCCCACGAACCGTAGAACGGGTGCTCCATCACCGGCAGGAACTCGACGTGCGTGAACCCCGTCTCCTGCACGTACGAGGAGAGAAGCGGCGCCAGCTCGCGGTACGTGAGGCTGCGTCCATCCTCTTTCCGCCGCCACGAGCCCAGGTGGATCTCGTACACCGCGATCGGCGCGCCAATCGCGTTCCGTCCTCCACGCTCGCGAAGCCAGCGCGCGTCGCCCCACCGGTAGGAGAGGTCCCGCACCACCGATGCTGAACGCGGAGAAATCTCGGAGTAGAACGCGAATGGATCCGCCTTGAGCAGGAGCGGACCGTAACGCGAGGTGAGGTGATACTTGTAGAGGGCACCTGGACTGACCCCGGGAACAAAGCACTCCCAGATCCCCGATCGACGGTGCGGTCTCATCCTATGCTTGCAGGGATCCCAGAGGTTGAAGTCCCCGACCACGGACACAGCTTTCGCCTCGGGAGCCCACACCGCGAACAGGGTGCCGTTCTTCGCTGCAACGGTGATCGGGTGAGCCCCCAACACCTCGTAGAGCCGGGTGTGCGAACCCTCCCCGAACAGCCAGAGGTCCTCCTCCGTGAGAAGGGTCGGCTCCCCGTCCTCGATTCGCGGTTCTCGCATCCCCGTCGCTCCGTTCCTGAACGCTCATGATAGGGTCCAGTCCCCGCACCCACAACCCGAATCTGGGGGTCGGGCGCAGGGAGAGCTACAATCCAGACGACAATGCAGAACATGTGCGATTTCGAGTTGCCAGAGCGGATCGGCGGGGTGGCGGATCTCGCCTACAACCTGTGGTGGAGCTGGAATCCCAAAGCGCGGGAACTCCTGCGCGCGCTCGACCTCCAAACGTACCGCGAGAGCGGACACAACCCGGTGCGAATGCTGCAGCTGCTCACACCCAGCGCTCTCGCCCGCGCGGCGGAGGATCCGGGGTTCCTCCACCTGTACGACGAGGTGATGGCCCGATTCCGCGAGGAGACGCAAGTTTCCCCAGCAGCGTTCCCGTCGCATCCCGGGACAGACGTTGGGCCGGTAGCATACTTTTCGGCAGAGTTCGGCGTCCACGTTTCGCTCCCCGTGTACGCCGGCGGCCTGGGGATCCTCGCCGGCGACACGCTCAAGGAGGCGAGCGACCTCGGGCTTCCGCTCGTTGGGGTCGGGCTCATCTACTCCCACGGCTACGTGCGCCAGCGGCTCAGCGACGACGGTTGGCAGGAGGAATCCCACGCGCCCCTCGATGGGGCGTGCTACCCGATTCGGCCTACCCTCGATCGCGAGGGGAACCCGCTGATCGTACCTGTGCCCACGTTTGATCCCCCGGTCCACGTTGGGGTGTGGGAAGCGCGGGTGGGGCGGATCCCGTTGTACCTCCTCACCACGGACCTCGAAGAGAACCATCCGTGGGATCGCGCGATCTCCCAGCGCCTGTACACCGGCGATCTTGAGCAGCGGCTGCGCCAGGAGATCGTGCTCGGAATGGGGGGCATGCGGGCCCTGGGCGAGCTGGGAATCAGCCCCGGCGCTGTGCACCTGAACGAGGGTCACCCCGCGTTCGCCGCCCTGGAACGCCTGGCCGGCTCCATCGCCCGCGGCGTGGGTTGGTCGGAAGCCCTCGATGCAGTGCGGAAGAGCACCGTCTTCACCACCCACACCCCGCTCCGCGCCGGCACCGACGTGTTCTCGTACCCCCTGATCGACCGGTACCTTCTCCCCTACATCGAGCGGGCGGGGATCCCCCGCGAGGCGTTCCTCGCGCTCGGGCTGGACCCGGAAAACCATGGGGCCGGGTTCAACATGACCGCGTTCGCGATCCGCATCAGCCGAAGCACCAACGCGGTCAGCGCCCGGCACAGCGAGGTCGCGCGCGGTATCTGGTCTGGCGTTCAAGTCGACGGCAGGTCCGTCTCCATCCACGGGATCACGAACGGTCCACCTTCGCACTTGGGTCGAACCGCTTCGCGTGCAGAGGCTGTTCGACCGCTACCTCGGCCCCGGCTGGCGGGAGCGTCCCGACGATCCGGCGGTGTGGGAGAATGTCGATCAGATCCCGGACGAGGAGCTGTGGCGGGTTCACGAGGAACGAAAGGGGGCCCTCGTCGCAGAGGTCGACAGCCGGGCGCGGCGGTCGTGGGGAGAGGGAACCGCCGGCGCGGCACGGATCGTCACGGCCGGCCCCTTCCTCGACCCGCGAATTCTCACCCTCGGGTTCGCGCGCCGGTTCACGGCGTACAAGCGCCCGACGCTTCTGCTCCACGACCAGGAACGGCTCCATCGGCTGCTCACCGATCCCCTGCGGCCGGTGCAGCTCGTATTCGCGGGCAAGGCCCATCCTGCCGATCACGACGGAAAGCGCCTCATCCAAGACGTGCACCGGTTGGCCCTCGACCCCCGGTTCGCAGGGCGGATCGCGTTCGTGGAGGAGTACGACCAGCACCTCGCCAAGTACCTCGTGGCCGGGGTGGACGTGTGGCTCAACACCCCGCTGCCGCCCCTCGAGGCGAGCGGGACGAGCGGGATGAAGGCATCGGTGAACGGCATTCCCGTCCTGTCCATCCTCGATGGGTGGTGGCCGGAAGGGTACACGGGGGATAACGGGTGGGCGTTCGGAGAAGAGGAGATCCCTGGCGACCGCACCGCAGCCGATGCCGAGGCCGTGTACCGACTTCTGGAGGAGGAGATCGTCCCCCTGTACTACGACCGGGCTCCCGACGCGATCCCCCACGGGTTCGTGCGGGTGATGAAACAGGCGATCAAGACCGTCGCTCCCCGGTTCTGCGCGCGACGGATGATGCGTGAGTACAGCGAGGTCTACCTCGCCGCGCTCGGGCTCGCCCCAGCAGACGCGTAGCCCACGTAACAGTCAGCTCCCGTTCCCTCCGCGATCGGTGCGCGTGATGGGTGGGTGCACGCCTCAAGGGCCGCCTCCGGTTCCACAGACCCAGCCCCACACAGAAGAGCACGGTGGGAGCCGCTGGGCACCCCACCGCGCAGGCCTACCACGTGGGCGATGCCGCTACGGGCACTTCCTGTCCATCATCCTGCCCATCACCCGCCCTAAGACCGCACGTCCCCGGGGCACGGCCCCCTCTCGGCCCATCAACCCGCCCGTCCGCGTGCGAAGAAGGGCCAGCTGATCCTGGGTGATCTTCCCCTCGGCCAGTGCATCCGCGAACACGCCGCGCAGCGCCTGCCGGACCTCCATCCGTGCCTTCATCTCTTCGGCCTGCTCGGCAGTGATCCGCCCCGCGGCCACCGCTTCGTCGATCATCTCCACACGGGCCTTCGTGAACGCCGCGACGAGGTCGTCGACAGTCATGCCGAGGTTCGCCGCCACCTTCGCCAGCAGACCTTCCCGTCCGGACGTCGCGGTCTCGGTGTCGGTCTGGGCGAGCACCACGACCGCCACGCTGGCCGCCGCGACGACGGCCACCAACCCCATCACTGTTGCCTTCACTCGCTTGGTCATGTCAATCCTCCTCTGTCCCTCCGGTTGCGGAGGCAGGAGGAAAATACCCCGACGACATGGAGCAATCAAGCCAAGACTGTGGCAGGACTGTGGAGACCCAAGGAACACCGACAACAGGCAGTGACCCCGAAACCCACCACGGATTGAAGACAAACGACCTGACGAGATACCCTGACTACCGGCTCAGGTCCGCACGTGACTCCGTGGCCTTCGTGACGGTGGTGGCAAAGGGAGTCCGGGGATGGCCGCGGTCGACCCGCAGATCATCTCAGAGACTCAATCAGCTGCTTCACGTCGTCCTCTGCGGGAACGCCCGCCTGAGCCAACTCCTCCACCGGCCCGGCGAGCTCGGCGGCCCCGAGGAGGATCGCCCCCACGAGCTCCCCGTCCACCCCTAGGACGAACTTCACGTACCGTCCTGCCGCCGGGTCGGCATGCCGCAGTTCGCGCTGCGGCCCGCCCTGGGGCTGGGTGTTCCCAAGGCACAGAAGGTCCACTCCCGCCACCTTCAGCTTGTTCGCCGGAGTGGTACCCGGATAGCGAACGCTCCCGGGTTCAATCATGTTCCGCGCCGCCACCGCGCCCTGTTCCCGTGCCGCGGGGATGATCCCGTACACATGGCCTCTCCATTCAGCGGCATCCCCAGCCGCAAAGACGTCCGGAGCAGACGTGGCGAGGTGGTCATCCACGATCACCCCGCGGTTCGTGGCCAGTCCAGCCTCAACGGCCAGCGAAGTCCGCGAGCGAATCCCCGCCGAGATCACGACCAGGCCCGCTGCCACCAGGTCGCCGCTCGAGAGCCTGATCCTCTCCGCCTCGCGTTTCCCTTGGACCGCCTCACAGGACGCGCTCACGCGGACCTCGATCCCCTGTGACGAGAGAATCCCAGCGAGAACCTGACCCCCTCCCTGGTCGAGTTGCCGGCAGAGGACCCACGGTCCGCGCTCGAGGAGGGTCACCGCCAGACCGAGGTCGTGCAGGGCCCGGGCCACCTCGATCCCCAGCCACCCTCCACCGATCACCGCGGCCGCCGGTACCGTCGTGGCCCGCGTGCGGATTCGCTCGACGTCGGCGGCCGAGCGAACGGTGAACACGCCCGCCAGGTCTGCGCCCGGGATCTCCGGCTGTGCCGCCTCCGCCCCGCACGCGAGGAGAAGCCGGTCGTAGGCGAGCGTCTCCCTGGAAGCCAGGCGTGCCCGGTGCCCTGCCGGGTCGAGGGCTACCACCGCAGTCCCCGAGCGGTAAGCGATCTTCCGGTGTTCGAACCACGCTCGGGGAAACGGCGTGATGTCAGCGAGGGTCTTACGCCCGGCAAGAACATCGTTCAATCCG
>DYGJ01000054.1:0-7670 GCA_020724765.1 Thermotoga sp.
GTGGGGCGCCGGCCCTCGAGTCCGTGACTCTGAGCCTGGCCAGGGGCGAGCGCCTGGCTGTGCTCGGCCCGAACGGGGCGGGGAAGAGCACGTTGCTCAAGGTGATCGCCGGCGTCCTCTCCCCCACCGCCGGGGAGGTCCGCGTGTACGGGCATGGCCCCCATGGGCACACGTGCATCGCCTACCTCCCCCAGCGGAGCGGTGTGGATTGGACGTTTCCGCTCACCGTGGCCGACGTCGTGAGTATGGGCCGACTCAGGAGGGGACGCTGGCTGAGACGTCAGAACGAGGTTGACCGAGCGCGCGTGCGGGATTGCCTTCATCAGGTCGGCCTCGCCGAACTCGCCGACCGGCCGATCGCCGAGCTTTCGGGAGGACAACAGCAGCGCATGTTCATCGCCCGCGCTCTGGCACAACAGGCCGAACTGATCCTGATGGACGAGCCTCTGGCCGGCCTCGACGCGCCCACCCAGAAGGGCCTGTTGGCCCTCATGAACGACCTTCCGGATGGCCCCACCCTCATCGTGGCCCTCCACGAGCTGGCGATCGCCCGCGACCACTTCCCCAGGATCCTCCTCTTGCGGCAGAAGGTGGTGGGGCTCGGATCTCCCGCCGACGTGTTCACCCCAGACCAGTTGCGCGACGCCTACGGCGAATCGGTGCAGCTGGTCGAGACGCCGCAGGGAACCCTCGTCGTCACCGACACCTGCTGCCCGCCAGGCCCGGAGCGAGAGCCATGATCGCGTTCTTCACGGAGCCGTTCGCCTTCCCGTTCATGCTGCGGGCGCTCGCGGCCTCCGTGCTCACGGGCGCGGTGTGCGGACTTGTGGGTACCTATGTCGTCCTCCGCGGGATGGCGTTCTTCGGGGACGCCCTGGCCCACAGCGTGCTTCCCGGCGTGGCCGTGGGGTATCTGGTGGGGAGGGGGTCGCGGACGGTGGTGTTCGGGTGGGCATTGGGCTCTGCCGCGGTCGCCGCCCTGGCGATGGGCGCGCTCGCCCGGCGATCGAAACTGAAGGAGGACACGTCGATCGGCATCGTGTTCGTGTCCATGTTCGCCCTGGGAATCGCCCTTATCTCCACCACCCGTGGCTACGCCGTGGACCTGGCGCACTTCCTGTTCGGCAACGTTTTGGGAGTGTCCTCCGCTCAGCTGCAGATGGTCGCTGCGCTCAGTGGGTTCGTCGTCCTGATCGTGATCGTGCTGCGGCACGGGTTTCTCGTGGTCTCGTTCGATCCGATCCTGGCGCACACGCTGCGGCTCCCCGTGCGCCTCCTCAACAACCTGCTGTTGCTCCTGCTGGCGGCGACCGTGGTCGTGTGTCTCCAGTCCGTGGGGATCGCCCTCACGCTGGCGATGCTCGTCCTCCCCCCGAGCACGGGGTACCTCTTGGCGCGGCGCCTGCCGGCGATGATGCTCATCTCGACGTCGGCGGGCGCCCTCGCCGGCGTGTTCGGGCTGTACCTCTCCTACTACGCGCGGATCGCCGCCGGTCCAGCGGTCGTCTTGGTCGGGGTGGGGCTGTTCATCCTCGCCCTCGCCGTCTCCCCTCGACGCGGGCAGCTGCTCGTCCGCTGAGAGCCTTCCCGCCGTCGCGGTCGTGTAGGATAGCCTCTCGCACGAGATGAGGAGGCGTTCCATGGAGGAGTACGACCGGCAGGACGCGCTGTTCTACGACTACTATTCAACCGGCGTGCCCGGCGACGTGGAGTTCTACGTCGCGGAGGCGCGCAACGCGGGGTCCCCCGTGCTGGAGATCGCCTGCGGCACGGGGCGGGTGCTCATCCCCGTCGCCGAGGCCGGGGTGGAGGTCGTGGGGCTGGACCGGTCCCCGTCCATGCTCGCCGTGGCACGGGGGAAGGTGGGCAGGCTCTCTCCTGAGACGCAGAAGCGGATCCACGTCGTCCAGGGCGACATGCGCGACTTCGACTTGGGCCGGAAGTTCACCCTCGCCATGATCCCCTACCGGGCGTTCCTCCACCTGCTCACGGTCGAGGACCAGCGCCGGGCGCTGCGCTGCAGTCGAGAGCACCTCGTGGACGGCGGGAGGCTCGTCTTGAACAACTTCGACCCCCGGTTGGAGACGATCGTCGCCCACCGCGCATCGTTGGGCTCCGCGCTGAAGCTCGATAGCGAGTTCGTCCACCCCGAGACCGGGCGCCGCGTCCTGGTATGGGATACCCGGGAGTACGACATCGGGGAGCAGATCATCCGCCAGTACTTCGTGTTCGAGGAGCTGGACGGGGACGGGCACGTGGTCGCCAAGAAGTTCAACCCGCTCGTCCTCCGGTACCTGTTTCGCTACGAGATGCAGCACCTGCTAGAGCTGGCGGGGTTCAGGGTTGAAGCCCTGTACGGTGATTTCGACCGCGGCCCGTTCCGCTCCGGCGGCGAGCAGGTGTGGGTCGCCCGCCGGAGGCATCCCTCCCACGGTACGCCACAACGTTGACCTAAACGTTCCACAATGGGGAGGTAAGGGTTTGCTTCCAGGTGGTAGGATGGAGATGAGCACATGGCGAGCGATCACGTCGCGGTGATCCTGGGGGCGGTGGGGGGCCTCGCCCTCTTCCTGTACGGCCTACGCGTCCTGAGCAGCGCCCTCAAGCGGGCGGCCGGGGAACAGGTGCGGTTGCTCCTGGAGAGGCTGACGAGCAAGGCGTACCGCGGCGTCCTTGTGGGGACGGTGGCCACGGGGATCCTCCAGTCGAGCAGCATCGCGATGGTCCTCCTCATCGGCTTGATCAACGCCGGCGTCCTGTCGCTGCGGCAGGGGATCGGGGTTATGCTGGGGGCGGAGATCGGGACTTCGGTCACCGCCCAGATCATCGCGTTCCGGGTCGGCGACTACTACCTACCGATCATTGCCGTGGGGTTCGTGTTGGCGGAGTTGTTCCGCGGCCGGCGGGCCGGCGACGTCGGCCGGGCCCTGCTTGGGTTCGGACTCCTGTTCCTGGGAATGAGCGTGATGTCGAGCGGCCTGCGCGGCCTGGCCCACAGCAGCGCCGTGGTCGGCCTTCTCGGGTCGCTGGGGTCGAACGTGGCGCTGGGCGTGGTCGTGGGGGCAGGGGTGACTGCCGTCATCCAAAGCTCGTCCGCGGTGACCGCGCTCGTGATCGCCATGGGGTCGTCGGGGATCCTCACCCTCCCCGCGGCAATCGCCCTCGTTCTCGGGGCGAACATCGGGACCACCGTGACCGCGCAGATCGCGTCCCTGGGGGTGTCCCTCGCGGCGCGGCAACTGGCGCGGACCCAGCTCAACGTGATCGGGGTCGCCGTGTGCATTCCGTTTGTTCCGTGGTACGCGGGGATCATGGCGAGCACATCTCCGCTCCTAGCGCGACAGATCGCCAACGCGCACACTTTTTTCAACGTTGCGAGCACGCTCGCGTTCCTGCCGCTCGTGGGCGGGCTGGCGTGGCTCGCGCGCCGGCTCACCTGGGGCAGAGAGCCCGTGGTCGTGCCTACGACCAAGCACCTGGCCGACGCGTTCCTCGCCGCACCGGCCGTCGCGCTCGACCGGACCCGACACGAGGTCCTGAAGACGTCGGACATGACGTGCCTCATGATCGAGAAGTGCCGCCACGGGCTGTTCGAGCGCGACGAGACCTCCCTCAGCGATGTCCTCGAGATCGAGAGCGCGGTGGACGCGTTGAAAGAGGAGATCGAGGCCTACCTGGAGCGAATCCCCGCCGACGCTTTGTCCGCGCACGAGGAGCGGCGGCTGCACGTCCTTCGCCATGCCATCGGCGACATCGAGCGGGTCGGCGACCAAGCGGTGAACATTGCTGAGCGGGGGCAGAGAGTTCTGCGGCAGGGGTACCCGTTCTCGGACGAGGCTTCGGCCGACCTCGCCGAGATGTTTGCCAAGGCGACTGCCCTCTACCGCACCGCGCTCGCCGCGCTCGGGGCCGAGGACCGCGACAGGGCTCAACAAGCCCTCCACCTCGAGGCAGAGGTGGACCACCTCGAGAAGCGGTTCAGGGACCGTCACCTGCAGCGCCTCGACGAAGGGACCTGTCAGGCAAGGGCGGCGACGCTGTTCCTGGAGATCCTGCACAACCTGGAGCGGATCGGCGATCACGCCGTCAACCTCGCCGGCGACGTGCTCTACGCCCTGTGAGCCGGTCCCGAACCGCTACATGTGGCCGGCGTCGATGGAGATCAGCACCTGGCCCTTGCTGGAGACCCGTGTGAGGGAGGGGGAGGGAAGGAGCAAGGTCTTCTCTGCGTGCTCGGCGTTCTCTGCGGTGAGCCGGGTTCCCAATGCCCGACCATTGCCCATTCGAGACGGCCGTCGCAGACGAGCTGCGACGCTACACAATCTCCGTGTTCGGTTGTAGCGTCGGGCTTCATGCCCGACGGCAGTTCAAAAGAGCGGCCCGGCGGTGCGATCGGCGGCCCTACTTCACCTTGCCCACCGGGGCGAGGTAGATCGTGAACTCGCCCTCCGCATCCACCCCGAGAAGGGCGTCCATCTTCTCCTGGTGGTAGGCGCCGATTCCGCACGTCCCGGCACCGATCGCCTCGCAGGCGAGGTACAGGTTCTGGCACATGTGCCCGGCGTCGATGGCGATCACCTTGTGCGAGAAGGTGCTGTACCGCCACTCCGTGCGGTACGGGATGACCGTCCACGCCAACACGGCCGCCGCCTGACCGACGAACTCCTGGCCCAAGCACCCCTCGGTAACCTTGGACGGGAACTCTGAGTCCGTTCGCAGCAGGACGAGCGCGTGGTCCAGGGGAAGATAGCGGTACAAGCCGGGTTCGAGGCCCGTGACCCGGTTCACCACCAGGTACGTTTCGAACGGGTGCCGGGCCCCGCCCGAGGGCACGGTGCGCAAGCTGGCCACCCCATCGCGGACCACGCGCTGCACGCCCTGCGTAGCCCACAGGAGGAACGTGAGCTCCTCCAGGCTCAACGGATCGCGGGTGAACCGGCGGTGGCTGCGGCGGGAGGCGATGGCGTCGAACACCGAGACCGGGTTCACCTGAAGGGTCTTCGGGTCGGGCAGCTTCACCAAGGACACACCCTCCGGCGCGGGTTTCTGCAGCGGTGGGTGGGGGAGCCCCTTCTTCTGATCCGTCTCGATCTCCTGGGCCCGCGCCCAGGATGTGGCTTTCAAGAGTCGCCGACCGGTTTCAATGGACTCCATCGCGCCCTCCTCGTGATGCCGAGATACCCAAGCTTACCCCGTCCGGGGGGGTGCCTGTCGCTCAGAGCTGTCAAGTCCACCGTAAACTGCGCCTGAATGGCGATCTACACGCCCCCTATCAGCGTGAGGTGTATGCTGTTGGCACTAGCTCCGTTCGCGTGCGTGCTTAGCATCGCTCTGCTTGTGCTGCTCCACTTCGCCTCCCTCGCTACCCCGAACACAACGCTCTGTCTTCTGCCTATCCTCCATCCCCGGCGCGCACCACAGCGCGCGGGATGAGGGGGGTGAGATCAGGCAGATCCGTGGAACCGCGAGGTGCGTCGATCTCAGTCCCACAGATGATGGGATCATGTCAGGAATGGGACGGCGTCCAGCAAGGAAGGTCGTTCGAAGGTGGAGCTGGCTTGAAACCAGGAGGTGAGCGGCATGAGAGGGAAGTGGAGTTGGGGTGTGGTATGCCTGGCGTTGTGGCTAGCGCTGGGTCTGGCGGCCTGGGCACAAGAGGCCGGGGAAGGACGCGGAGATCCCCTTGTGGATCTCGGACCGTCGGCGCAAGAGGTGACGGACTCGCAGGGGTGGTTCTTCGCGGAACTCGTGGACCCGTTTCCTCTGGGCGTAAGGGGACAGCTCGGCGGGCCGCAGGGGGATCCGCTGGCGGGATTCGAGGTTACGGTCGTCCTCGAACCCCGGGCGGGCATCCCGCAGATCCTTGGGATCGGGAACGTCGCAGCGCTCTGGCTCGTCGTCACTGGATACGACCCGGCGCGGATCGCCGGCTTCACGATCGTCACGGGGCCGCTGCTCTTGCTGGAGTTCGGGTCCGTGGCTCTCGCGCCGTTGCCGGCCTGCGCCACGGGTGCTTACGAGTTTCAGCTGACCAAGGACGAGGAGGACCGCGTCGCCTTCCGGTATCGGTACTGCGACGGAGGCACGTGGGGCAGTTGGGTGCTGTCCGCCCATTGGGCAACGAAGCACGCCTTTCTTCCCGAGAAGGCGGACAAGCTGTGCACGTGGATCGTTGTGACCTCGGTCGGGGCCGGGAGGATGAGCTACACGTTCTACCATAGCGAGGGAGAGAAGTGGGACAACCGAGGGACGGTCGTGATCCAGGTTGTAACGCACACGTCGTCCCCGTGCATCCCCTGCAGCTACGTCCACGTCGAGCCGATGGACCGGTTGCACATCACGTACCACTGCGACACGACCGGAAAGTGGGTGGAGATTGGACGGTGGGAGACACCGGCGCCCGAGCCGGAGCCTGGCCCCCCGGTCATCATCGTCCCCTGAGAACGGGGAACGTGTGAGGATACAGAGGACGGACGGCATGGGCCCGGTCCCGCCCGGGCTCAGGTCTTGAGGGGCGCGCGGCCGAAGCGATCGGCGGGTGCCGCGAAAGATCATCTGCGAGGTCAGATGCTGTATGCCTGTCAAGTCGCCTCATCGGCGGTAGCCCTGAACGGCTCGCCGCTTCGGTAGACGGCGCGGGCGAGAAGCAGGAGCTTGCGGGCCGCGGCGATGCGCGCCACCTTGTCGGGCTTCCCCCCGTCCTTCAGTCGGCGGTAGATCGCGCCGATGATCGGGTTGTACCGGGCTGCGAACAGCGTCGCTTCGAACAGGCACTTCCCGGCTTCCTCGCTTGCTGATCCGCGACTTGCCCCGGACGGAACTGCCTACGCTGGCGGGGTCAGACCTTCATTCTTAGGGTCCGGCGACTCGGCTTCGGCTCCCTGAGCCCGAGCGGTTGTCCTGTGGTAGAGCACCCTACCGTCTCACGGTCTCCTGCGCAGAACACGTTCCACCCATTCGCGCGCATGTGCCTCGTTGGTGAAGATCTGGACTGCCGGAGTTCGCATGCACGCTCCAAAGACGACGCGGACATCATCGATGTGGGGGTGGGGGTGGAGCGGGTCCACGAAGAAAACAACGTGCTGACACCTGCCTGCCAGAATCTCGACAGCGATCTCGATGTCGCCGCCCTTGGGGCCGGAGTGAAGGGGGATCACTCTGTCTTCGAGACTCGGCGCGGTTTCCTGCACCAACTTCCCCGTCGTCCCCGTGGCGAGGATCCGTGTGAAGCGGCGCTCAAGTTCCGCCTCGTAGTCCAGCGCGAAGCTTGCCATCTGAGTCTTCATCTGGTCGTGTGCGATGAGAGCTATGGTCTCCTTGCCCGGGCTTCCCGTCGCGCTTTGCGCTTGGCGAGATCCCTCTAGACGCAGCATCCTGTACTGAGGGTAGAGCTCGTGGTTCGTTCTTGGAACGGACGGTCGTGCCTCCTTGGCCTCAGAGGGGGCGAACGTGACGCTGCCGATCTTGGATTCCTCGACTCTCTGAGGATTTCGGGTCCTATCGTCTTTGGCTTCATCCTCAAGCCATGCCCTGACGGACCCGAAGTTCATCAGGCGCTTCCCCCTGAAGTGGTCGCAGAGGCGCATCAGGGCGAGGTTATCTGGGTTCAGCCAGTGTGTATCGTTCGGGGAAAGGAAGGGCCAGATGATCGAACATGCTCGTCTTACCAC
>DYGJ01000054.1:7680-11680 GCA_020724765.1 Thermotoga sp.
GGTGTGCCAGCAACGTGACGCCCCCGTCGCGGAAGCGAGGGAGAGCAGTCGAGTTCTGCTGGAGAAAAATGAAGAACTCCTCCCTCTCCGGGGAGTTGCGTTCGAAGGTGATCGGCTCATCCAGGCTGTCCGCAGTTCTTGGCAGAAGGCAGCCTGCGTCGTAGGGGTCCCACGATTGCCACGGCTGTTGCTGACGCTGCTGGCGAGCCTTCGGCCACTCCCACTCCTGGGAGAGCGCCGCGCGGATCTCCCTCTTCCTGGTCCTTACTGCCGCACTGGCCGGCAACAGGGGATCGTGAGCGAGGACGAGACGGTCGAACGTCCCCCCAGTGAAGAGGAAGTGGAATCGGTTCGCTGGCTTTCCTCGCTGGGGTTTGCCGTACTTCTCGTAGAACAAGGCTAGAGCTTGGGCCAGTTCCTCATTCTTGTTGCGCGAGTCCTGAGTCGCCAGCACTCCGATGAGCGTCTTCCACTGGCCCTTGGTTCCACGGCCTGCAGGCTCGGCTATCTGCATCTGGCATCGCCTCCTCGAACCTCAGGGTGACCCCTATCCGTCCTTAAGTATAGCACGGGATGGTCGGTCGACTTCTTCTACGCCATCAGCTCCGCCCTCCGGTATGCAAGGGCGACCAGACGGCTGCATTCTGAGATGTTGTACCCAACTGGCTTGACCACGGCAGGCGGTATGGGTGGGAAGGCCGGACCTATCCGCAACGCTTGAGTCCTCTTTCGCATAGCGGATCAGGCAGGTTCTGACTTCGGTAGGATTCCTCTTGGGAACCGATGAAGCATTGTGGCTGAGTTAGCCACCTAGCTCGGCTCTGTTGCGGTTTCCCTCTGGGGTGAAAGCGGTTCGCTAACAGGGTGATAGCTTGCGAGATCGCGGGAGGACTCCAGAACGCCGGGCGATGCAAGGCGCATCTGTTGAACGATGACGCCTCGATCCGCACAATGGCCCTTCGGCTGTGTTTCGAGCCTCAACTCGCCTCATGGAAGGAGATTGCTGTGGAAGAGAACCCGATACTGAGAGCAATTCTGGATCGGAAGTCCGTCCGCCGGTACAAGCCGGAGATGCCGCCCGCCGAGGTGGTCGAGGCCGTGGTCCGCGCTGGGCAGCAGGCCCCGTTCGCCGCTCAGATGGGAAGCGTGCTCCTGTCCCGTGACGGGGAGAAACACCCCTTTAGGGCGCCTCTCCTGTTCACCGTGCTCGTCGACGTACACCGCTTGGAGAGGGTCCTCGCCGCCCGGGGGTGGACGAGGAAGACATGCGATCTGGCGATCCTCCTGTTTGGGATCCAGGACGCGGCGTACATGGCGGAGAACATGGTGATCGCCGCGGAGGCGCTCGGGCTGGGGAGCTGCTTCTTGGGGATGGCCCCGTTCCGAGCCGCGGATCTCAAAAAGGAGTACGGCCTTCCGGACCGGGTGTTCCCCCTGGTGCAGCTCACCATGGGCTACCCGGCCGAGGACTCACCCGCGCGACCCCGCTATCCGCTCCCGTTCGCCCTGTACGAGGGACGATACCCCGAGGACGACGGGGAGGCGCTGGCGGAGGCGATGGCGACGATGGATCAGGGCTATCTCGCCCAGGATTACTACCGCAAGGCGGGGTACATGGTGAAGCTGGAGGGGGAGAGAGAGGAGGCCCACACCTTCGCCACCTACGGCTGGACCGAACACATGGGGCGGAAGTGGGGGCAGTGGCTGAGCGACCCGGAGGCCGTTCTCGCTCAGCTGCGGGCGTGCGGGTTCGACCCGACGAACGGAGAGGGCTAGCGCTCAAGCCTTCAGTGCCAGGGCGTGGCAAGGGCCATGTCAAGGTTGGGTCCTGCAGTAACACCTACGTGCCCCGGTTCCACCCGCCCAGCCCTCGCCCGAGGCGTCCCTCAGTCCGCCTGCCAACGCCGGAGGAATGAGTCATTCCCTGCGTGCACACGCGAGACTCTGTGGGCACCATCAGGAGTTCCTCGGCGTGCGCTGCGCTGACGTGTGAGCCACTGTCTTCGGTGTCGGGGGACCTGATGGTCAGGCCGTGCTTGCGCCTGGGCAGCCCCAAGTGAGCCTTCCCGTAAGCACTGCAACCTGTCAGCCGCGGAGGCTGCTTCGGGCAAGGGCCAGCAGTCCTTTCTTCTCGCCGGGGATGCGCTCGGCGAGGCGGGCGCCGGCGACCACGGCAATCCAAGTATCGAGCTGCCCGGGCGCAGCGGGCGTCGCGGCGAGGTAGCGGCGCAGGTAGGCGCGGTGGAAGGCGCGCCGGATGAGCTCGACCACCCGACGGCCGGGCATGTCCCGTGGCATCACCGCCGCGCGGAACAGAACCGCGGTCCGCGCGACGTCGGCGAGGGGGTTCCCCCGCGCAGCGTCCATCCAGTCGAGGATGATCGGCCCACGCTCGGTAAGGTACACGTTCCCCGGGTGGAAGTCGCCGTGGAACACGGTGTCGCCCCCGGGCAGGCGACCGAGAAGGGCGAGAAGCGACATCCGCTCCGCCTCAGAGAGCCCGGGAGCACGCTCGATCGCGCGGGTCAAGCGGTCCGTAGCGCGCGGCAGAGTGGGGACTTGGGCCTTGGGCACCTGGAGGTGGAGGTCGGCCAGGAACCGGGCCGTCTCGCGAACCGCCCACGGCCGGCGTTGAAGCGATTCCATAAGCGGCTGGCCGACGATCTCCTCGTAGATGATCCCGAATCGCCCGTCCACCTGCGTTACCCCATGCACCGCGGAGACGGGGAGGCCGGCGGCGTGGACGGCCTCGGCCTTGTCCGCTTCGTAGCGAGCGTCGGCTTCACCCCAGTCCGGGCGGAAGAGCTTGAGCACCCGGCCCTCCTCCCAACGAAAGATCTCCGCGGTGCGACCCTCGGCGATGCGGGGACCTGGCTGAAGAGGCGCGAACATAGCGGCGATTGTAGCGACCGCAGATCCGGCCATCCGCTTGTGGGGGGGTCGCTCAGTTCACTAGGAGCGTGTGCGAGAGACCGCTGGGTCCGCGGACCTGCGGCACAGAGATCCGTGATCGGTTATTCGTGATCCGCTGTCCGTACGGGCTCGTTCGGTCCACGGAGAACGGACTACGGTACTAGCCGCGGGAATCCGACCTTCTCCGCGCCTGCCTGTCGGCAGACAGGTGGCCGAAGGCTCAGCGGGCTATTCTCACACAGGCTGCAAGCACGCCGAGATGGGGAGGAAAGCGCTTCTGCGATGGGCTACGGATACCCGCGGGGCCTTTCGGGCCAATCGGGGACTCGGAGCCTGGCTTCAATCTGTGCTACGGACGACCGCGGGGCGGACCTCCGTTGTCATCATCCTCACCGTCGCCCCCGCCACCGGGAACGCCCGCCGGCAGACCAACAGGAACTCCTGCAGGTGCCCCGGCAGGGATTCCTTCCGGTGGTCCCGCGGTGCCACCCTCGCCCTCCTGGGCTCCCCACGCGGGCACCCACTCAGGTGGGCCAGCCGGCAGGGCCGCCGGTGCGAAGCTGCCGATGATCGTCTGGGCCAGGGCGGCGATCTCAAGCCCGGTGAGGTCCTTTTCACCCTGCAGGGCCTCGATCGCAACGGTGTTGAGCCCGATCCGTTCGAGCAGGGCCACTGGCAACCCTTCGATGCCCTCTTCCCCGGCCATCTCCTCCAGCTCGCGCGCCAAGGCGGCGATCTCGTCGCCAAACTCGTCTTGGAACTTGTCCCCGACCATAAACGCCTCCAGGGCCTGGGCAACCCCCTGCTCCAGCGCGGTGAGGGCTTCCTCGGGGAGGCCGTGGCCTCGGAGGTAGGTCAGGATCTCGTTCATCAGCGATCGCAGGGTGGTCCCGATGTGCTCGCGAGCGGCACCGGGGGCTTCGGCGACCGCGCTCATCAGCTGAGCGACGCGAGCCATCGGAACCTCGACACCGCTGACTACGGCGGCCGCGCTCAACAGCGCGAACAGGGAAACCAGTGCACAAACCAGTTTGGCCTTATCCCCTTGCGTTACACGCGGGGGAGTTCTATACTGCCGGTGTCCCGG
>DYGJ01000055.1 GCA_020724765.1 Thermotoga sp.
GCGCAGGGTCTACGGGATCTACACGACAGGACCAAAGGGTGCCACGGTCCACGCGATGTTCAACCTCTGCCCTTTGGAGCCGACAATCGGCAGTTGGTATCGCGATGTTTACTACGCGCATTACGATAGAGCTTCGGATCTCTGGCAGCGAGCAGACGGGACACACTATGCACTACCGATAACTCCGGAGACCGGAGAGATTGTCTACAAGAGCGATGCTACGCCAGGAAAGGAGGATCATACATGGCTCTCAGACATAAAGGTTGATCAACAGGGAAGACCATGGCTGCTGTCGATCACGAACGTGGACTACGCGGCAACTGGACACACACCAGGTACGAACCCGGGGTGGAACGGGGCTGTACAGAGGCACACCTATGCTGACAGCGCATGGAGGACCGAAGTCATAACGGAGAATGGAGCCGGCCAATTCGGATCATACTCGTATCCAGCAATGGCAGTCCTGGCTGAGAGCGACCCTGATGTAGCGTTCCTGACACCTTACTATGACAGCGAAGGCAACAACACACGCATAGAGAAATGGCGATGCGAGCATGGTCAATGGACTAGAGTGAATGTCATCTGCTCAGAGTACAACGGCTTCCACTTTCGTCCAAGCACCGTGAGAAACGGAGGGAGTCTGGAGATTGTGTGGTGTTGCAGTGAGAAATACCGGCATAGTAGACAGGGGCAATGGGAATCTACCCTACTTGCGTATCCCGTTCGATAGGAGGGACAAAGCGAGCGCGTCGTCCTTGCCCGCAGGCACGGAGTAGCTTCCGTCACAAGGGCCGCGGGTCTGTTGCAGCGCCCCGAGGGAGTCGCGAGAACAACGAACGGCAGACATGCTGGGGTACAGCATGGTAACAGCACCGACCCATAGCCAACGAGGCCGTTTCCTGTTGACCAGAATCATCGCTGCTTCAGCTACAGCTGTCCTCTTGAAAGCGGTACTGGACGTTTCCTATGTGACCTACGTGTATCCGCACTTCGGTGCATCTTCGTCTGCTGGGTTGTTCCCCAGTCTGGCGATCAGCGGGTCCCGCATGGCCGAGTCCTACATTGTTACGCTCCTGCTTTCACTGTGGTTGTCGTTTTCTCTCTATCGCCAGTGGCGTCCGAGCGGGATTGCTTTGGTCCTGTACTTCACTGTGGTCATACTGCCTTTAAGCTCACTGTATGGATTGACCGGTCTATCTCCGGCCTTTGTCTACGCTGTGGCAGCGAGCTTCGGTCTTCTACTCATCATGACTGGTGTGCTGCCTAGAGTGAAGGTCCCGCGACCTAGCCGTGGGTTCGTGCTCATTGGGACAGCGCTGCTTATAGGGATGAGCGTCTACGTCTATGGCACGCTGCTACTGACGGGAGGGGTCGAGAGACTGAGCTTCAACTTGCTCTCAGTGTATGAGGTCCGCGCCGAGTTCGTACAGAGCATGGGTCCGCTCATGGGCTACTTCGTCCCGTGGCAGGCCACCGTGGCGAACATACTCGTTCTGTGCTATGGGCTGAGCCGAAGGAACCTCTGGCTGACAGGCATCTCCTGCATTGCGCAGTTGGCTGTCTTCGGCATGACCGGCCAGAAGTCGTTTCTGCTGGCACCCGTTCTTGCTAGTGGGGTGTATTTCGTTTGGCATCGGAGGAACACTCTCTGCTACACCTTCGGCGGGCTGGTGCTAGTGGTGGTCGGTGCATATCTGGCCTTCCTGGCAAGTGGGAACCATCTTCCTCCGTCGCTATTCGTCCGCCGGCTGTTCTTTGTCCCAGCCGCGAATCATCTGATCTACTACGATTTCTTCTCCCAGACGGGCCATCCTTTTGTGATGTTGTCGAATTCCTTCCTTGCTCCTTTCATCAGGTTCTCCTATGAGATGCCAATCACACGGGTAATCGCGTGGGAGTACTGGGGGAGGGATTTCAGCCCCAATGTGGGTTATCTGGGAGACGCGTATGCGCACTTTGGCTTCATGGGTATGTTCCTCTTCTCCATGGTGTTAGGGTTCGTTCTGCATACTCTGGATAGTGTGGGAAGACGCCTTCCGCCGCACCTCGTCGCTGCTGTAGCGGCAATGCCTTCGATGGCCCTTGTCAATTCTGCCTTGCTCACGTCGCTGTTCACGCATGGCTTGATCCTCACGGTGGTGGTCGTTTGGTTACTACGGGCCGTCATGGAGGGACCACGCCGGCCAAGACAGTCCAGTCTGGAGCTTAACTCCATCAGGTAGATGGGCGATGTCAATGATCGAGTCGAGGCGGGGCAGAGGGTCTGCGGAGATGGGAGTGAGTATGCGATGAACCTGGTGAGAAGAGCACTCCATCTCACCACCGTCCACCTTTCATCCGACACACGGATCTTCCACAAGCAGGCCAAGACACTGGCGGGCGCGGGGTACGAGGTGATCCTCGTCGCGCAGCACGAAGGGGACGTTGAGGTTGAAGGAATACGGATCAGAGGGCTGCGACGACCACAGAATCGCCTGAATCGCATGCTCGGCCTGACATGGCGAGCCTTTCGTTCGGCCCGACGGGAACGTGCCGATGTGTACCAGTTCCATGATCCCGAGCTTCTTCTGGCCGGACTTCTGCTCAAGCTGACGACCCGCGCGAAGGTGATCTACGACGTGCATGAGGATGTTCCGGAGCAAGTTCTCACCAAACACTGGATCCCACGAGTCTTGCGCAGGCCGGTGGCTGTAGCGGTTGGGCTTGGGGAGAAGCTGCTGGCTTGGGGTATGGACGCAGTGGTGGTGGCTACGGAAGGCATCGCTGAGAGGTTCGTGCGATTGGCCCCTGTGGTGATACGCAACTACCCCTCGCTCTCCATGTTGTCGTGCCCAGCTTCGAAGGAGTGGGCGAGATCTCCCCGCCGACTCATCTACGTAGGAGGTATCAGTTGGCGGCGGGGAGCGTTCGAGATGGTGCGGGCGCTTGGATACGTGGCACGATCCTCCGAAGTGGAGCTCACGCTGGTCGGGAAGTTCGAGCATGCCGACCTCGAAGGCCGGCTCGCCGCCCTCGCAGGGTGGCAACACGTCCGCTCGACGGGGTGGCTGCCTCCCGAGGAGGTCTATCAGCGGCTTAGGGAGGCTGACATCGGATTGGTCTGCTTGCACCCTGTGCCCCGTTACATGGTCGCCCTGCCGGTCAAGCTGTTCGAGTACATGGCGGCAGGGCTACCGGTGATCGCCTCGGACTTCCCGTTATGGAAGGAGATCGTGGAGGGGAACCAGTGCGGTCTGTGCGCGAACCCGCTGGACCCGCAGGCGATCGCCACCGCCGTTGAGTACCTGATCGCCCACCCTGACGAAGCGCGACGGATGGGAGAGAACGGCCGCCAGGCGGTGGAGGAGAAGTACAACTGGGAGCGCGAGAGCGAGAAACTCCTTGCGCTCTACGATAAGCTGCTCTCACGATGAACATTCGGATCTTCAACCACTATGCGCATCCGAACACGCTGCCCGGCGGCACGCGGCATCACGATCTGGGACGAGAGCTGGTGAAGCGAGGCCACAGGGTGACGATCTTCGCTTCGAGCTTCCAGCATAGCTTGCGCCAACACGTTGGTCTGAGGCCGGGTGAGCGGTGGGCAATGGAGGATGCGGATGGAGTTCGATTCGTCTGGCTTCGCACGCCCCCGTACTCGGGCAACAACCTGGGCAGGGTGTGGAGCATGGTGGTCTACATGTGGCGCGCGTGGCGTCTGGGCAGGGCACTCCCCCGACGGATGCCTGACGTGGGGCGGCCGGACATCGTGATCGGGTCTTCGGTGCATCTTCTGGCGGTGCTCGCCGCGTACCGGGTGGCCAGACGGCACCGTGCGCGGTTCGTCATGGAGGTGCGCGACCTGTGGCCGCAGACGTTGGTGGACATGGGCGCGCTCAGCCCCCAGCAGCCCCTCACCCAGGCGCTCCGCTGGCTCGAACAGTTCCTCTACCGGCGCGCGGAGCGGATCGTCACCCTTCTTCCCTTTGCTCACGAGTACATCGCTGGGTGCGGCGTCGCGCGGGAGAAGGTCGTCTGGATACCGAACGGGGTTGACCTATCGAGCGCTTCCTTCCCCACGGGGCCTGACGAGGGCAGAGAAGGAAGCGATTTCGTGGTCATGTACCTCGGCGCGCACGGGCAGGCGAACGCGCTGGACGTGCTGCTTGAGGCGGCCCGGCGTTTGGCTGCTTCTGGCGAAGGAGCGATCCGGTTTGTGCTGATCGGTAGTGGACCAGAGAAGGAACGGCTGATGGCCATGGCCCGCGGTTGGGGGCTGTCGAATGCGGACGCGCTCGCGGTCGTGCTACAGGACTTGCCGCTCTACCGGTACGGCATCAGCCTGAACAAACTGTTCGACTACATGGCGGCAGCGAAGCCGATCGTGTTCGCGGGCGCGCCTGCGAACAACCCTGTCAAAAACGCTGTGTGCGGTCTCACCGTGCCCCCGCGCGATCCCCAGGCCCTGGCCGATGCCCTTGTACAGCTCGCCCAAATGTCGCGCGAGGAGCGCGAGGCCATGGGCAAGCGCGGGCGAGCGTACGTAGAGGAGCATCACGACATCCGGAAGCTGGCGGAGAAGCTGGAGAGCGTGCTAAGCGAGGTAGTCCATGGTCCATAGTCCGTGGTCCGCTGACAGCCAGTGGCGTGTAGCTGGTGGCTTGTGGGAACCCCGGGGAACCCCGGGAACCCCGGGGTCAAGAACCCCGGGGTCAGACCTTCATTCTTAGGGTCCGCTGGTAGCTTCTGGCTTGTGGCATGCAGCCTGCGAGTCGGCAGGACCATCGGGAGGGTCGAAAGAGAGTGGCTCGTGGCTTGTGGAAGGAACCCGTGGTGCATGGTCCATAGTCGGGGGTGTAGGCGCTATGGCTGGTCGGTCATAGGCCCGTGTGGTATGGTTCGTATGAGGTGATGGTATGAAGGCGATGCGGACGCTGAAGGTGACGATCAGCCTACCTGAGGAGCTGCTGGAGTTTGCCGACGCTGTGGCGGCGGAGAGAGGAGCGTCAAGAAGCGGTGTGCTTGCCGAGCTTCTCGCGGAGAAGAAGCGAGAGCGCCTGCATGCCCTCATGGCCGAGGGCTATCGGGAGTTCGCCCGGGAGAACCTCGCACAGGCAGAGGAAGCTCTGAACATCACAAGCCCCGTTCTCTTGAGCGATGATTAGCCGCGGGGACATCTACGAGGTGGATTGGTCGCCGGGCAGGGGATCGGAGCAGACTGGGGTGAGGCCTGCGCTCGTCATCCAGAACAACACCGGCAACGAGTTCAGCCCGACGACGATTGTAGCGGCGATCTCCAGCCGCGCTCGTCGTCCCTACCCCTTCCACGTGATGATCGAGGCGCGCGAGAGCGGTCTTCCGCAGGACAGCATTGTCAAGTGTGAACAGATCCAGACGATTGTCCAGTCGCGACTCGGAAGGCAGGTAGGAAAACTCGGTGCGGAGAAGATGCGCGAGGTAGACCGCGCGCTCATCAACAGCTTGGGGATCAGAGCTTCGGGGTCAGACCTTCATTCTTAGGGTGTGGTCCGGAGTCTGCTGACAGCCAGTAGCGCGTAGCCTGTGGCAGGTGGGAAACGCAGCCACGGGTCCAAGGTCCGGGCTATGCTGTGGCAGGGGGGGGCTCGGCGGGCCCAGGCACCGCCTGCCTGCCGCGCAGCTCCACAGTGAGGAGACCGGAGGTCGTCCCAGGGGTTCAGTGACAGGCCGTCGAGCATGAAGCCCGCCGCGGGAAGGGCCGTCGGGGATAAACTCCGCCGCTACAACGGAACGGAGGTTCTGTAGCGTCGCAGCTTGTCTGCGACGGCCTCTCGGCGGTGCTCGTAGCGTCGCACCGTGTACGATCAAGGTCCGGCGAGGACAAGATCCGGACGCAACGCCCGGTGGGTTCCGTGGTTACGTAGGGGGCGGACCCCGTGTCCGCCCGCCGTTCCCGGAACCGAAACGGCCGTCGGGAACAAGCCCCGACGCTACGTCGGGGGGACCTCGTCCAGATCACGGCCGGAGGACGCTCGGATAGGCGCCCCGCGAGGGGTGGTAGAATGAAGGTATGGCGGGCCACGGCTGGTACCGCAGGTTCGGCAAGCGGGCGCTGGACCTTGCGTTGACGATTCCTTCACTGACAGTGCTTAGCCTGCCATTCGCCCTCATCTCTCTCGCGATCAAGCTCGATTCAAGAGGACCCGTTTTCTTCCACCAGGAACGCATTGGGAGAGGAGGCACGGCGTTCACTCCCTTGAAGTTCCGGACCATGCAGCAGGCATCGCGCCGCGGGGAGATCGATCCGCTTGTGAAGGATGATCCCCGAATCACCAGGGTGGGTCGACGTCTGCGGGACTGGGGTTTGGATGAGCTGCCGCAGCTCTGGAACGTGCTCAAGGGCGACATGAGCCTGGTGGGGCCGCGCCCCACGCTGCGCTACCAGGTGGAGCGCTATGACGAACGCCAACGGCGCAGACTGCTTGTCAAACCGGGGATCACGGGATGGGCGTTGATCCACGGGCGGAACACGCTCACTTGGCACGAGCGGATCGAGCTTGACTTGTGGTATGTGGACCATGGGTCGCTCTGGGTAGACCTGCGTATTCTGCTGCGTACGCTGGTGGTCGTGCTTCGGAGGGATGGCCTGTACGGGCCTGATGGAGTCAACGACATGTTCGTAGAACCTCCCCATGAGGACTGCGCTTAGCTTCGCTCTCAAGGTGGGGAGTTCTCACGCCCACTGCGGTAGGGACGGATCAGGAAGGGAGTCCGACAGATGAACAGGCATCCGCACACGATAGCTGTCACAGGAGTGGGAGGGGGCGTCGGCCAGTCTGTGCTCAGGGCGTTGCGCCGCTGCGAGCTGTCGTTCCATGTGGTGGGAACCGACGCCGAACCTTGGAGCGCGGGGCTCTACGCGGTCGAACAGGGGTACCTCGTGCCTAGGGCCACAGATCCTGCCTATGCGCCAGCGCTGAAAGGGGTGCTGGCGGAAACGGGGGTGCAGGTTCTCGTTCCAGGAACCGACCCGGAACTGTCTGCGCTCGCAAGGATTCGGGATGAGATCCGTGTGGAGACGGGCGCGTTCGTTCTTGTGGGATCCGTGGAATCCGTCGGGCTATGCCGCGACAAGATGGCCGCCTCGCAGTTCTTCGAGAACAGCGGCCTCCCGTTTGTGCGAACTGTGCCTGGCGATCAAGTGGAGGAGCTGGCCAAAGACCTGGGGTTCCCGGTGCTTCTCAAGCCTCGGGGGGGCTCAGCTTCGCGTGGGGTGCGGATCGCGTTCAACAGGGCAGATCTGGAGGCCGTCGGGGACCGTGCCGACCTCATCGCGCAGGAGTACCTGATCCCGACGGTGTGGGGACTCCGGAAGGAGCAGCTGCGTCCCGAGCATGTGATGCGAGGGAACATCCTGCGGCAGGAAGAGGAGATCTCCATTCAGGTGCTTCTGGACCACCAAGGGAACGTGCTGGGTCGCTTCACCAGCAGAAACACCCTTCGCGATGGCGTCCCCATGACGATCGATCCGTGGCCGGGAGCGCCGGTGGAGGAGCTGGCAGAGCGCATGGTGGAGGCGTTGGTGGACACCGGGCTGGTGGGGCCCTGCAACCTCCAGTGCAAGATCACGGAACGCGGGCCGGTGTTCTTCGAGATCAACCCGCGCTACACGGGTATCACGGCCGTGCGGGCGGCGATGGGTTTCAACGAGGTCGAGGCGGTGTTGAGGCGCATGCTGCTCGACGAACCGCTTGACAGCGTACGGCGCCGGCTCCATGTTCCGGCCGATCAGGTATGCAGCCGTTATATCACGGAGATGGTGTTTCCTCGAGAGGATCTCGATCAAGTCAGGAACACCGGCCGCGTGCACGGCCACGGTTGGAGCACAACGATCTGATGGAGCATAAGTGAGCGTGCTGATTACGGGCGCGACAGGGTTCATCGGAGCTGAACTCTGCGTCCATCTGCTCAAGCTGGGACACGAGGTACTGGCGCAAGGGCGGTCCCCGGAGAAACTGCGGCGTCTCGGAGAGGCTGCTCCTTCAGGGGCACCTCGTCTCTTGCTGCTGCCATGCGAGTTGAGTGAGCTACACGAGCTTCCGCGAGGTGTAGATGCGGTCGTTCACGCTGCGGCGGTGCGCGAGCCGGAGGCCCGTGTGTCGCCTGCGTTGGCAGTTGAGACGAACGTAGGGGGAACGGTACGCCTGCTGGACGTGGCCAACAGCGCGGGTGTCAAGCGCTTTGTGCTCCTGTCTTCCCAGTCTGTGTACGGAAGCGCTGATCCTCCCTGGACAGAGGGGAGACGTCCCGAACCTAAGGGCACATACGCGCTCAGTAAGTACGCAGCGGAACAAGCCGTCTTGAGTCGGTTGACCGGGATGGTACCGGTTGTCCTGAGAGTATCGCGCGTCTATGGCGCTGGGTTGTTCATGCGGTGGGACGAGTTGATCGGCCGGTTCGTCCGCAGAGCGCGCGCGGGTCAGACGATCGAGGTTTACGGCGACGGGCTGCAGCGGGTAGACCTCGTCCATGTCCGTGACCTGGCCTCTGCCATAGGGTTCCTGCTTAGCCACAGAAGCACGCTCCCGGAGAGCGTGTACAACGTTGGCGGAGGAGGAAGCGTCACTGTTGGTGAGATCGCGTCAGTCGTTCAGGAGACAGCTGAATCGACGGGATGGGAGCGGCCCCCGGTCAGCGTGCGCCCAGACATCATCCCGACGGGGCCGCGCCATCTTGAGCTGGACATCACGCGCATCCGCCGTGACCTTGGATGGGAGCCGTGTGTTTCGCTTCGCGAGGCGATCCGTGAGTACTTCCGACTGGGTTCGGGGTCAGACCTTCATTCTTAGGGTCCGTGGTCCGCTGCCAGCCTGTGGCTTGTAGCTTGTGGCTTATGGGAAGGGCGTGGGCCGGGAGTCCGGGGTCCGTGGTACCCGAGTCTGTTGATGGCCGGCTCAGCGGCCCTATACTGCCTCAAGGGGGGCATGCGATGAGACAACGGTTCAAGATCGTCGTAGAGAAGACGGAGGATGGTTATGTTGCCTACCCTCTCGGGCTTCGCGGGGTTATCGTCAGCGACGGGGAGACGTTCGAGGAAGCCTTGGACAACGTCAAGCACGCGATCGCCTTTCACATCGAGACCTTCGGCGCGGACATCCTTGGGGAACCGGTCGCCGCCGAGGATATCTACCTTGCCGAGGCTGAAGTCGCTGTGAATGTCTAGATTCCCTCGAGACGCTTCCAGGCAGAGGGTACTGGCTGCCTTGGGACGGCTGGGGTTTGAGGTTGTAAGGGAAGCACAGCACATCGCCCTTCGACGGCTTAACCCGGATGGAAGCACAACCCCGATGACAATCCCGAATCACAGGGCCTACAAGGCCGGCACGTTGAGAACTGTCCTCCGACAGGCAGGGATCTCAAGAGAAGCGTTCTTGGAGGTGTGCCATGGACCGAGGTCGTGAACGCATCTCGATGTCCGCACCGGACATCACCGAAGACGATGTCCGGGTGGTGGCCGAGGTGGTGCGCTCGGGGCGGTTGGCCCTCGGCTCCCAGACGGAGGAGTTCGAGCGCCGGATCGCCGAGTACGTCGGGGTGAAGTACGCTGTGGCGGTGAGCTCGGGGACCACGGCGCTTCACCTGATTGTCCGCGCGCTGGGGATCGGCCCGGGCCACGAGGTACTGGTGCCGTCGTTCACGTTTGCCGCTAGCGCCAACGTGGTCCTCTACGAAGGCGCGACCCCAGTGTTCGTGGACGTCGAGCCCGACACGTACAACTTGGATCCCAGCGATCTGGAACACAGGATCACGCGCCGCACGAAGGCGATCATGGCGGTGGACGTGTTCGGACACCCGGCGGAATGGGACGACATCGCGCGCATTGCAGCGAAGAACGGCCTGAAGGTGATCGACGACTCATGTGAGGCGATCGGCGCGGAGTACAGGGGGCGCAAGCTCGGGCCGTTCGGGGATGCGGCCGCGTTCGCGTTCTACCCGAACAAGCAGATAACCACGGGCGAGGGCGGGATCATCGTCACGGACAGCGACGAGCTCGCGCGTCTGTGCCGAAGCCTGCGCAACCAGGGGCGGGGGGAGATGGGTTCCTGGCTCGAACACGAGCGGCTGGGGTACAACTACCGGATGACGGAGATGTCGGCCGCACTCGGCGTGTCGCAGATGCGCAGGATCGAGGATCTCCTCGCGAAGCGGGCACGGGTGGCGGCGATGTACACGGAGCGGCTGGCGGGATTGGACTGGGTTCGGACACCGGTGGTGCAGCCGCACGTGCGGATGAGCTGGTTTGTGTACGTGGTGACGTTGGCGGGAGGCCTGCATCGCGATTCGGTGATGGCGTCACTGGCCGAGCAGGGCATCCCGTCCCGCGGCTACTTCGCGCCGGTGCACCTGCAGCCGTATGTCCGCGCGCAGCTGGGGACGCGGGGGGGGATGCTTCCGGTCACGGAGGAGGCGGCCCGCTGCACGGTGGCGCTCCCCTTCCACGGTAGCATGACGGAGCATCAGGTGGAGTGCGTGGTGGACGCGCTTGGACGGGCGTGTGGCTTGTAGCATGTGGCCTGTGGGACCGCGGGGATGGATGGGCAGAGGCGGTCGTGTGCGGTATGCCGCTGTGGCCCCCGTGTGGGCGGCGGCAGCACGGCTCCGGGGTCAGACCTTCATTCTTCGGATTCCTGATTCCGATGAAAGGCGCTGTCACAGAACCTGTTGTTGGAGTTTGCCCAGACGTGTCAGGCTCTGGGGTCGGGCTGTCGCATTGGTACCGGCGGGTTCCGGACCGATGAGACCCTAAGAATGAAGGTCTGACCCCATAGCTATGACGGAGCATCAGGTGGAGTGCGTGGTGGACGCGCTTGGACGGGCGTGTGGCTTGTAGCATGTGGCCTGTGGGACCGCGGGGATGGATGGGCAGAGGCGGTCGTGTGCGGTATGCCGCTGTGGCCCCCGTGTGGGCGGCGGCAGAGAAGCCGGTGGACGCAGGGAGGGAGGTAGCGTACGGGACAGAAGGGTGAAGGCATGAGGCGGAGTCTCAGCCTTTTTGGCCGGGCGTGGGCGAGGTTCTTCGTCGACCTCGTTCTCTGGTCGGGGGCGGTGCCGCTGGCCTACCTCCTGCGGCTGGAGACCATCCGCGCACAGCACGTTCCCAGCATGATCGCCTACTTGCTGATCGGGTTGCCGGTTCGGGCGGTGATGATCTGGGGGTTCTCGCTCTATCGGCAATCGTGGTCGACGATCGGGGCGCGCGACCTCCTTCGCCTGGCCACTGCCATCGGACTGGGCACGCTCGCCCTTTTCTTCGTCGGTGTCGGCCTCACGGGCAACGTGCTCGTCCCGCGCAGCGTGCCGGCGATCGCCGGAGCGTTTGCCTTGCTCCTGCTCGGAGGCGCTCGGTTCGCAGCTCGCCTGCTCCACGAGCGGGCGGGCCGGAGATCGGCTGGACACGCCCGACGGGTGCTCATCGCTGGTGCGGGTCAGGCAGGCACGATGCTCGCCCGGGAGATGCTCCGCCACCCGGCGGCAGGCCTGGTGCCCGTCGGGTATCTGGACGATGCCCTCCCCAAACAACGCCTGCAGTTCGCCGGGCTCCGGGTGTGGGGAGGACTTGGCGATCTGGCCCGGGTGGCGCGGCGGGTGCGCGCTGATTAGGTTTTGATCGCGATTCCTCCGGCACCG
>DYGJ01000056.1 GCA_020724765.1 Thermotoga sp.
GACATGACCGCGCCGGACCGGGCGTTCGTCGAACTCCTGCCCCTCATCGAACATGGGGCGTTCGACCCCCGCAACTTCGTGAAGAAGGCCGTCAACTGGGCGTTGCGGAACATCGGCAAGCGGAACCGAGCCTTGAACGAAGCCGCGGTCGCCTGCGCCGGGCGAACCAGGCAGGAAGCAGAGAGACGAACCGGGGGACGTCGCGGCGGCGACCCCGGCGCGCGGGCTGCCCGGTGGGTGGCCTCCGACGCCCTCCGCGAGCTGCTGTCGGAGCGCGTCGTCACGCGCCTGCGCGACAAGGAAGCCAGGGCCTACCGGCGCTCCACCCGCTCCCGATAGGCTCCTGCATCGGGTCTAGAAGCCTGGGTGAGAGGAGCCCGCGGGACCTCCTCGACCACACAGATTCCGCAGAGGGTCTTGTAGCGGCGGGCTTCATGCCCGACAGGCATCGGAAACAACCGAGGCCGTCGCAGGCGGGCTGCGACGCTACGCCGTCCGACCTCGCGAGGGGTTCGGGCGGGCAAGCTCGGTCAGTCCGTCGAGCCAGCGGCGGGTCGCCGCGGGTGAGCGGAGGCGGATCACCTTCAGGTGGGCGTGCTCAGGGAGGGCGAGGAGCTCCGGGTACTGCCGCTTGCGCCGTCCGTGCGTCCGAATCGCCCACAGGAGGATCGACTCGCGCGAGAAGAACGACATCCGGAGCGACTCGCGGTTCCCGTTCCACAGCTCCTCCCGCCGGAGAGCGCGGCGGACCGTGCGGTGCAGGAGCTGGCCGAACACGCGCCGGAACGGGTAGTCGAGCCAGACCACCGTATCCGCCCGGCCCCACACGAGATCGCGCACCTTGCTGTAGTTCCCGTCCACCACCCACGACGGGCCGCGCGTCCGCTCCTCCACGAGTTCCCGCAGCTCGGCCAGAGGGCGGTTCGTCCACCCCGGCAGCCACGCCAGCGCGTCGAGCTCGATGAACGGGATGCCCAACCGGCAGGCGATCGCACGGCCCACGGTCGTCTTGCCCGAGCCGCTCGTCCCCACCACGCTGATCCGCTGGCCAGGCGTTGAGAGGGCTTGGCCTTTCATGATGCGTGTCTGGCGTATCCAGAATCCCCCCCAACAGCACGCACCGCAGAGAACGCAGAGAGCAACCCGTCAACCGAAAGCCCCACCACAAAGTACGCCAAGGACACGAAGAAGAACAACGAGCACAAACTCCGGGGTCGGGAACCCCCAGATCCCTTCGTGTTCTTCGTGCCCTCTTCGTGCCCTTGGTGGTGCATTTCGGGTTTGCCCCGGGACCTCGGTGGTCTCGGCGGCAGACACACACCTCTCATGGTTCCATGGCCTTCCATCCTAGAACTCCGCGATCTCCATCGGTGCCATCCCCTGAGCGGCGTGCCACACAATCGACGTCCCCTTGGCAAGGCGGAACAGGGACAGCACGTCGTACCCGAACTGATCTACGACCGGTTTCAAGAACGTGAACACCTCGTTCACGATCCGCTTCTTCACGTCGAGGTCGTCTAGCTGCTGCATCTCGCCCCGCACACGCACCTGAACGCCGGCCTTCTGGTCCCAGTAGGCAAGTTCGACCGACGGATCGTCCGCGAGCTGTTGGTGGACGTCCTTGTTCACGCCGGTGCAGAACGTGAGCCCCACGGGCTCGACGAGCGCGGTGTGCATCGCCCGCACGCGGGGCTTGCCACCGTCCACGGTGGCCATGAACGACGCGGGGTTGGCCTTCACGAACCCCAGAACCTGATCTCGTGTCATGATGGCGCCATCCTACGGGCGAGCCCCGGCAGGCACAAGCCACCCCAGCTCTACGAACCTGAGACCAGATGGCCGCGTTCTTTGAGGCTCGCCTTGGCCTTCGCGATCAGAGCCCGTATCTCGTGGGCGCTCACACGGGCACCCCCTCCCGGCGAACGTTCATCAGGAAGGGCGTGAACCTCGTCTGATAGTCGTGCCGGGTGACAAACGCGCGGGAGATGACCACGTCGTGCTCCAGGCTAACGGCCGAGGTGAGCATCGACGTCTTCTCGATCAGAGTCCCATAATCGAAGGACCCTCTCATAACAATGAGCACATCAATGTCCGCCCCTTCCTGCGCATCGCCGCGCGCCTGAGAGCCGTAGAGAACGACCGAGTCCAACTCCTCTCCCAGGATCTCACGGAGACGCTCGCGGTACTCGACCACGATCCGTTGGGCACGATCGCTCGATCTCATGACGATCACCTCCCTTCGAGTAGTCGCTTCTCAGCCCCGGTGCCCATGAACGACGCGGGGTTGGCCTTCACGAACCCCAGAACCTGATCTCGTGTCACAGTGCATCCTACGTTGCGCGCCCAAATAGCCACAGACCTGCCCAACCCCACGAACCCGCGAACTCGTGAGCTGGGCGCTGTGATCTCCCAGGTCCACCCGGCACTCCGATGAGGAGAACATGAGACGACCCCGTTGACGACACGGCATCAGTGGTCCTTCATATCGAGAGCCTGACGGAACATCGGACTGACGTAGATGCGCTCCTGCTTCAGCAGCATGAGTGCGTTGGGCTGGACTCCCGAGTGCACCACCCGCGTTCCCCTGAGCGAACCACCCTTCTCAGTGTATGACAGGAAACCGATCTCGTAGAGTAGAGCGGCAAGGTCGCGCTCATCCTGGGGCATCCAAGGGAGGTCCGTGGACAGCTCGTCAATGGCCTCCAGCAGCCTGAAGAGCAGATCCTCACGCGAGCATCCGATGGTCTGACCGCGGAACCTCTCCAGCACCATTCTGAGATTGGGAAAGCGGTAGTTCACCTCGTTTAGCAGATGGTCGTAGGCCGCCCGGCTGTAGTGGACTTCCGCTTCCCTCAGGTCCTCCACCTCCATCTGCTCATGGCGGTGTTTGATCGCAACCTCACGCGCGAGATTCGAGAGGAGGATGACATCCCTAGGACGCGCGAGCGACCGATCAATGATGAAGGCTGCTGGCGATATGGGCGTCTTGCGCGCCGGAACGTCGAAAGGGAAGGCGAAGTCCCACAGATCGCTGTAGCTCGCATCACGAAGGCGTTGCCCAAGACGCTCAAGCGATGCTCGTATCCTAAGGGCAATGAGTTCTACAAGTGACCGCTCGTCCCACTCGATCGGCTCGATCTCCATCCTGAAGTGATCGAGATGCTGAAACCCCTCCACCACACGCTTGAAAATGTCGTCCCGAAGGAGCACGACGGGGCGAGTATCCAGCCCTAGGCTCTTGATGTCTTTGATGGCTAGAAGAAGGCCCCGGAGGAAGTTGATGTAGAAGTCCGAGCCATCCCATCTCTCATCTAACTTGTCGTAGAACAAGAACACTGTCTTGCCCTTTGCATTGGCGCGCCCTATGGTCTCCTTAAGAAGGTCCCGGAGAGCCACTTCGTCGAACGGGATTCGGGAGACCTCCCCACGAATGTCCCTCTCCACGGGACCGATTCTCTTCAGATCACGGAACCAGGACGCTGCGTACCCTGCGAGAACTGAGATGGGATCACTGGGGGTATAGCCAAACTCGCGCTCAGCAAGATTCATCAGCTTCTTCTCGTTTACCCTCACACCTACGGTCTCTTCTGACCCCAGACGATGGAGAACGGCGAGGAGCGTGGCAAAGAGCCACGCTACCTTAAAACCAGAGTCAAGGTTCCTCACCTGCGACGTGAATGAGTGCAGCTGCTCATCCAGCCGGTGTAGCGTGGCATGGCTTGCTTCTATTCGGATGACATACTGGCAGGCTGTGTTTTCATTCTCAACGCAGTACTTCAGAAGCGCTGTCTTCCCTGTTCCCTTTCTACCGATGATGATCGAACGATCTCCCGCCAGAAGTCTCTCATAGGCTGGGGTCTGCACGAAGTACTCGCTTATTGGGTCGAATTCTGCTGTATCACGGCCGAAGTCAATGCTCTTGATCCGCACCCTTAGTCCTCCTCTTCCCTAGACCCGGCTCACTGTCCAACACCGCTCACACAGGCCTCGCTACAGAACATCAACAAACCGAGTCAGAGCATCCTGGTTCCCTTCGGTCGCGTTGTCGGCACAAGCTCAACTCTGGGCTCTCTGCCCGACTCCACCATCCAGCAGAACAGCACGATCGTAGCAACATAGGCCAGATTGGACAACCCCGTCGTGCGATTCAGTCAACCGTGTTCGCGGCGTCCGGCCACCAAACAGAGGCGGTTGAGGCAGGGTAAGGTACCATGAGCTGCCCAACAGAGAGCTCAGATCCTGCTCTCGCAGCGTAGGGGAGAGAACCTGTCCCGGATGCAGCGTCTGCCAGATACCAGTGGCGTCTCGATGAGAGAGAACTGCCTCTCTGGCCAGATGGAGACGGATGCCCCATGGAAGGTCAACCTCGGCGACATGGCAGCGCACGGCATCGCGAACTGCCTCCTTCAGATCCTCCATCGTCTCGCCTTGGATGTAGATCGAGTGGCCCAGCGCCCAGGCCTCGTACCCATCTTCGTGCGCCTTTTCTGCTATGAACACGATCTCGGAACCCCTCACGAACCATCACCTCTGGGCCGGAACTCGCTGTGATTGTACGCCCCTCGCTGCAGCGCCACCTCAGCCCGTGGACTGGGCTTGTCGATCTCGCTCCCTCAGCTCGGCGCGGATCATGAGGAGCACGAGGAGGCCGGTGCACACGATCGCGCGCACCGCGTACACCGTGGCCAGCACGCCTTGGCTCGACAGGAGCGAGAACACGGGCGCAACCATCAGGCCGATCCACATCGTGAACGACTCAGTGTTCCGCTCTGCCCGCCACAGGCGCCGCACGACCGGGAAGTAGGCGATCACGAGGATCGCTTGAATCGCGCTGTGTGCGACCACGTGCTGCCGGGTGATGGCCCACGCGATCACGATCGCCGTGACCGCGGCCAGGCACCCCAGGTCGAACCGGGTGAACCGCGTGCTCCGGTCGCCGTACAGCGCGATCCACACCGTGACCGTGCCCACGAGCAGGATGTCGGCGGTGTTGAGGATGTTGTCGAGCGGGCTGTACAGGCCCTCGCCGAGGTAGGTGAGGAGGCTCCCCACGGTGGCAATGGTGAAGAACACCCACATCGCGAGCGCGGGGCTGATCCGGCCCCGGCGGATGAGCCAGCAGTAGCGGACGCCGATCACAAGGTTGATCGTGCACACGGCGATGATGGACAGCGTTCTCATGGCATCGGCACGCGCACCCTACGGCCGACGCTCGTAGGACGTGTGCGCGTCGGCGTCGAGCAGGCGAACGAAACGGTCCCAGGCGCCCGCGTCGCCGTGCAGGTGGAACGCCAGCCACGGGAGGAGATACGTCACGGTGACCGCATTCTGCGCTGCCGGCCCCAGCGTGGGACCTCGCCGGCCGAGCAGCGGTAGCCCGGCCGTGCACGCGGCCGCCTCGGCGGCGACGCAGATTCCCTGGCCCGGCCCGCGCGCGTCGGAGAAGCCGCAGTGGTCGCCTTGGAGGACCGTCACACAATGGCTCGCGGAGCCGAGGTTGGCGTGGATCGCCCGGCTGTGGGTCCAAGTCGGGGTAACGCAGTCCTCGCCGGCATCGAGGATCAGCACAGGGGCGCGCACGTCCCGCGCCGCGGCAATGGGGCTCGTGCCGACGACCGGGGTGAGGAGAAGGTTCCCCAGGGGAGCCAGCGCCACCACGGTTGTCACCCCGCCGCTCTGCGACGCGGCGACGACCGCCGCCCCGCCGCCGGTGGAGTGGCCCATGAACGCCGTCTCGTCGGCGATCCGCCCGAAGTAGCGGCTCGCCGGATCGCCCGCCAGAGCGTGCATCCGGGCCGCGACGAACAGGAGGTCCCGGGCGTAGGCATCGATGTTGATCGCCGCGCTCGACGACAGCTTGTCGGGGAAGGCGATGATGTACCCGTGCGGAACGAGGGCCTCCCAGATGTAGGCGTAGTCGGCGTACGACTGTCGGTAGCCGTGCCCGAACACGACGAGCGGGAACACGCCGTCGGCCACCGCCGCTCCCGGCAAGCCGGGGTAGCGCACCTCCACGGGCAGACCCGCGGCACCGTAGGCGGAATCGTAGAACACGATGCGCTCTGCGAGCACGGAGCACGTGCCGCCCCGGCATGTTTCTGCATCCACCCGCGAGCCCGAGACAAGCTCTGCACCGCACACCACGCCCACCGGACCCAGAACGAGGCATCCCGAAAGCACCGCCCGCCCGAGCGAGGCGAGGAACCAGTTCAGAGATGACCGCAGTCGTCTCATGCCTGGCGATCGTACACCGGCACGACCCGCCCTGCCCAGCTGCAACGGCCGGGACTGGTGCGGGACCCCCGCGGACATCCCTGGAGGGCCGTCGGACACAGGGTCCAACGCTGCACGATCATGGAGGCCCCTCTCCTTCTCCTCTCTCCCCATGGGGGAGGAGAGACGTTGCATTCCGGCGCATCCTGCCAGTGGATCCCTACAGTGGCGCGGTGGGGCCAGGGCGCACCGGGGGAGAGGCGCGACCGCCGATCGGATCCAGGCGCCAGCTGAGCGCGTGTCCCAGCAAAGCCAGGCATGCGGTGAGGGCGAGAAGAACTCCGTAGGAGGAACGGGCGAGGACCCAACCGCCGAGGACGGGGGGGATGACCGCGAGCCCGCTCAACGTGCTGAACAGACCGATGTACACCCCCCGCTGGCCTGTCGGGGCGAGTTCGACCGCGCCGTTGGCGAACCCGATGAAGTTGGCGCTCAGGGACAACCCGATCGCCGCGAACACCCACGCGTAGAGAAACGCGAACAGGTGATGCGCATCGAGCCCGGTCAGCAGGAACAGAAGCGCCACTGCAGGGGCGGACGCGCTGGCGGCGGTGGCGACCTGGATCACGCGGTGGATCCCCGCCCGCTCGCTCAGCAGACCGAGTCCCAACCCAGCGGCGATCCCCCCCACCGTCTGCACAGCGGCAAACACGCCGACGTACGCGGGCGAGAACCCCAACACCTGCGTCCCAAGCAAGACGTAAAACCCCAGGGCGAGCCCCTCGAACCCCGACACAAGCCGGACGATAAGCAGTGAGCGGAACGTCCGGTTCTCCCGGAGAACGGCGATCAGCTGCTGTAGGTAAGCCCGTGGCGACGGTTTGGGTACAGGCTCCTCTTCGGGCTCGACGACGAGGCTCCACGACCCGAGCGACAGGAGAAGCAGGATGCCCGTCAGCGAGAACAACGCCGCGTAAGCGTGGGGGAACCCGGGTCCCCCCTCCCCGAGGAGCCAGGCGATGAGCCCGCCCGCCCCCACGGCGAGCACTCCCCGCGCCACCGTGCTCGCCCCGAGCACGCGGCCGCGACGCCCGGAAGTGATGGCCTTGGCGAACACGTCCCACCACACCATGTGGTCCACAGACAGGAACAGGAACATGAACCCGTGGAGCGTCAGAAAGAGCGGCAGGGCGACCTCGGGCTGCGAACCCACCCCAAGCCAAAGGGCGATGCCCAACACGAGGTACGCCGGTCGGGCGATGAGGCCGGCGCGGGTGAGCCAGGGCTTCTTCCGCCGGGCAGGGAGCAGCCACCGCGCCACCGCGAGCTGGGGCAGCCGCCACGCGCCCTCGGCGAGGGCGATCACCAACCCCACGAGCACCGTGCTTCCGGTGAGGCGGCTCACGAATTGGGGAAGGACCGTGGTGAACCCGACGAAGACCATCCCCACCCCGAACAGAGTCGCCTCGCCGAAGAAGGCGAGGGCATTCCGGCGCTCGATGTGCATGGCCGGAAGTCTACGCGGTAGACCGTGCCCCCGGCCGCCCTCGGGCATTAAGCCCGCCACAGCCGTTGACCAGCGAAGGTTGTGTTGCGTCGGACCCTGCGTCCGACGGCCGTTCCGTCCCAACGAACTGACGACTGCCGGACCGTTCGACCACCGTTTTCGGCGTCCTATGCGGCAGACCGCCACCCGGCCGCGGGGATCCGGTCTTCTCCGCGTCTGCCTGTCGCCTGCCTGCTGCAGGCAGGGCAGACAGGTGGCCGAAGGCCCGGCGGACCCTTCTCCTGCAGGATGCTACGACCTTATCAGCGCGTGGATCTCCAGGGGTTCGCCTTTCTCCGGCGCCCGGACGAGGCTCAGGGCACTGACCGGACAGTGGGTCACGCACACGCCGCACCCCATGCATGCCTGCACATCTACCTGGGGCACCCCGGCCTTCATCGCGATCGCCCCGAACGGGCACTGCGCGGCGCACGCCCCACAGCTCTGGCAGAGCGCGGCGTCGAGCGCGGCGATGTAGCCCGACGAGGCGAGCATCGGCGTCCCGTGCTTCCACGCCTGCATCGCCCCGCAGCAGCACGAGCAGCAATTGCAGATCGCGTAGAACCGGCCGAGCATCGCGTCCTTGAAGAACGCGTGGTGGACGTGGCCACGGTCCCGCTCCGCGCGGAGGACCGCCACCGCCTCGTCCTGGGTGATCCACCGGGCGCGCTTCGGGTTGTGGTCGGCGACGAAGCTCGCGAACGGCTCGCCGACAATGAGGCACACGTCGAGCGGGAGACACGGGTTGTCGCGGGCGGCGCGGCACGGGCATTCGAGCGCCACGATCCGCTCCGGACCGCGGACGACGATGTCGCGCGCGGTCGCGTAGGGGATGACCTTCTCCAGGTCGCGGAGCTGAACTGCCACGTTCAGCGTGACGAGCTGCTCCGCCGCTGGCGTGGGCACGACCTTGCCGTGGTACGTGTCCGCAAAGCGGCGTGCGGCATCAGGGCCGCGCCCCGCGCCGACGAACAGCCGCGAGGCCCAGCGGTGCAGGAAGCGCAGTGGGCGGGACAGAGTCTCCGGCCGCGTGGCCGAGCGGATGTAAAGATAGGGCCACCGCCCGTAGACGTAGCCGTGGAGGAAGTCGCGCAGTCCGTACCCCGGCGTGCGACGTCCCTCGCGGGCAAACGCGCGCGTGGAACGGCGAACCGGCCAGTCCATCCCCGGTAGCCTCATTTCAGAACCCCAGGCCCACAAACACCAGGAGCCACAGCCCCTGGTCCGTCACCACCGCCGGGTCGCCACCACGGACGTTCATCACAACGGGACTTGTCCACGACCGGCCGTCGCGGCTCTCGGCGTACCACATTCCACCCGGGCTGTTCCCGTAGAACCGCAGCGCCCCGTCGGCCGCGACGAGATTCCCCAGCCAGTTGAAGGATCCTGAAGAGGGGATGTCGGCCTGCCGCGTGAACCGGAGGCCGTCGTCCGACACGGCGTGGTACGCCCCCTCGTGGGGCGCCCCGACCGGGGACGTGAGGTGCCACAGCCCGTTCCAGTACGCGACCGCGCAATCCACGGTCCCGCGACCGGGGGAGAACCGCACGCCGGGCTCCCAGTCGTAGGTGATGCCGTCGGACGAGATCGCGCTGTAGAACGCGTTCACAGAGCCCGGCCCCGTGTTGGAGGTGAAGTAGAGCCGCAGCCGTCCGTCGTCGAGCGCGACCACCGTCGGATCGAACGGGCGCATGTACCCCGCGGGAAGGCCCTCAACGTGGATCGCTACCGGCGCGGTCCACGTTGCCCCCCCATCGTCGGAGGACGAAACCGCCACGCGGTCGAACGCCTCGGGCGTATCGAACGGGAACCACTGGAACGTCGCTACGAGTCGTCCTGCGGAAGTGCGCGCCAGGCTGGGTACTCCCGCTGGGCCGATGAACGGCTGGGGAGCGCTCCACGTCACGCCGTCAGGTCCCGTGGCCATCCACAGGCCGCCGTTCCACGGACCCTCGGCCGTGACCACGCGGATCGTCGCCGGATTGCTGACAACTGACCCGGCCGCGTTTCGGATCACAACGTCGAACACATCGCCCCCTGGGCCGGCCGGAGAGAGCTGGGCCGCGTGGAACGCGTAGCTCGACCCCGTGGCGCCAGGGATCGCGATCCCGTTGCGCCGCCACTGAAAGGAAACGCCAGAGCTATCCGCGACGGTGACGTGCAGCGTCCAGGTCTGTCCCACGACAACCACCCGGCTCGCCGGGTGCTCTGTGATCACGGGAACTGCGCTTCGGGCCTGACCGAGAACCGCAGAGGTCACCATGGCAACCGCAAAAAGCACGAGAACTCGGCCCAAGCTCTGGGGCCGTGGCCCAACTCGGACGAGTCCCCTGCGACTTGGACGACAGGTGTGCAGACACCGATGGATGACCATGAGAGCCCCCTTCAGTTCACTGCAAGAACGCCTCCTCCCGCGCGGGCGAACGCCCAGCGTGGAGTGCCTTGAAGGACAATCCGTTCGTGCGTGCATCGCGCTTCCCTGGTTGGGAGCCAGTGTAGAGCACACCCGCGTGCAAGGCCACCAGAGCGGAGGCACATCGCTCTCTGGACTGAGGCGGAAAAGCCGTGCACACTCCCTGCGTGGATCTCCACGCAGGGACGGCTCAGCAGGCGTTCGCGCTCGATGCGCGTCGGCCAGATGGGGCGAAGATGCAACCCTCCTCACCCGGGCGGGCGATCCTGTTTGCCGACATCCGTGGGTTCACCTCGTACACGCGCGAGCGGGGAGATGAACAGGCCTACCGTCTCGCCAAGGCGTTCACGCTCCTCTCCGAGCGTTGCGTGGAGCAGCACGGCGGGCGGGTCGTCAAGACGCTGGGAGATGGGATTATGGCCGCCTTCCCGCGGGCGTTGGACAGCGTGCGGTGCGCGAAGGAGGCACAGGAGGAGGTCGCCCGCCGCAACGCCGCGCATCCCGCCGACGCTCTCACGAGCGGAATCGGGATCGCCTGGGGAACGCCGATCGAGGAGGACGGCGACCTGTTCGGCTCGGTGGTCAACCTAGCCCAACGACTGGCGGACCGTGCCCGGGGCGGGCAGATCCTCATCTCCCCCCCCCGTGGTCGAGCGCATATCTGAAGAGGGCATCCGCTACATCCACCTCGGGAGCCACGAGCTGAAGGGCCTCGGGCACCAGGAGGTCTACGAGCTTGTGTGGCGCGACGAGGTCGCTCGCATCACCACGAACGAGGGCCGGATGAACCTCGTCTTGACCCAGGACGCCCTGGTCGTGGAGCTCGGAAAGGCGGTTCAAGAGCAGGTGCAGCTCGTCCGAAAGCTCCTCTCTAACCGCGCCGGGCGCCGCCGCGGCATCCGCGGATTCCTCGCCAACAAGACGATGGGGCTCCTGGAGCGACGGATCCCTCAGATGGTGGATCGGGCGTTGTTCCAAGCCGGGTTCGGGCTCGAACACCGGCTGACAGACGTCACGGCCTCGTTCCACCGGAACACGCTCACCGTGAGGATCCGCGGGCATCGTGGGATCCGGCTGGGGTCGAAGGACGTGGATCCGCGGCTCGCCACGGAGTTTGTGGCCAAGCTGACGCAGCTCAGGAACGACGCACTCGCCCGCTCCTAGACACAACGCCCTCGGTGGGTGCGGATGGTCAGCAGGGAAACAGTGTATAGA
>DYGJ01000057.1:0-9128 GCA_020724765.1 Thermotoga sp.
GTGCTCCTCCACGGGGCGATTCAGGGCGTGATCGACTCCCTCGATGACCCCTATTCCACGTACTTCACACCCGAGGAGTACCAGGGTTGGCAAGACTCTCTGTCGGGTGAGTACTCCGGAGTCGGGATCGAGATCACCCTCCGCAACGGTCGGGTCACCGTCGTGACTCCCTTCCCGGGCACTCCGGCCTACGCCGGCGGCATCCGGCCGGGCGACTGGATCATGGCTGTGGACGGCGATTCCACCGAGGGGTGGACGCTCGAAAGGACATCGTCGCGGATCCGGGGCGAAATGGGCACCACGGTCGTGCTGACCGTCGAGCACGAAGACGGGACGATCGAGGACATTCCCCTTGTCCGGCAGCGGATTCAGATCGAGGCGGTGCAATCTGAGTACCGCGCAGAAGAGAACATCGGGTACATTCGAATCATGAGGTTCGACTTCGACACGCCCGGCCTTCTCGGGAAAGCCTTGTTCTCGTTCCCGCTCCAAGATCTCGCCGGTCTTGTGATCGACCTGCGCAACAATCCCGGGGGGGTGCTGTCTGCAGCCGTGGAGGCAGCAAGCTACTTTGTCGATCGGGGCGTCATCGTTCGTACCCGCGGCCCGTCGTTCGGCGAGCGCACCTATAGCTCGCGCGGGAACAGCGTTCCCAACCTGCCAGTGGCCATTCTTGTCAACAAGGGAACTGCGTCGGCCGCAGAGATCATGGCCGGGGCGATTCAGGACTACGGGATGGGCGTGCTTATCGGAACGCAGACCTTTGGCAAAGGACTGGTGCAAGAGATCGTGATGCGCCTCCCCGACGGCGGAGCGATCAAGCTCACCACGGGCGAGTACTTCACGCCCACAGGGCGTTCGGTCCAGGATGTAGGCCTGCCCCACGACATCCTCGTTGAACGGGTGGAAGGAGAGCAGAGTGACTCCCAGCTCAACGCGGCGTTGGAATGGATCGAGAGTCGGGCCGGTGTGCTGATGGGAGCCGGAGAATGAGCGAGCAGGCATGGAGGAGAATCGATGAGCTGTCCCCTGAACTGTGGGACTTGGCCCTGCGTATTCACGCCCACCCCGAGCTTGGGTTCGAGGAGCACCAAGCGGCGGCCTGGCTCTCGGAGGCGCTGGAGAAGGGCGGGTTCCGCATTGAGCGGGGCGCGGGAGGTGTCCCGACGGCGTTCCGCGCTGTGCACCCCGCGGCGCAGCCCGGTCCGCGGGTGGCCCTCCTCGCTGAGTACGACGCCCTGCCCGAGCTCGGGCACGCCTGCGGGCACAACCTCATCGCCGTGATCGCTGTGGGCGCTGCATTAGGTCTCGCCACGTTGAAGAAGGACCTTCCCGGAACGCTCGTCGTCCTCGGAACCCCCGCCGAAGAAGGCGGCGGCGGCAAACTGAAGCTGATCGAGGCAGGTCTGTTCCGGGATTTGGACGCGGCAATGATGGTCCACCCTGCAGATCAAACGCTCGTTGACCGTGGATCCCTCGCCATCACCGAGGTTGGGATCGAGTTCCACGGCGTATCGGCCCACGCCTCTTCCGAGCCGGACAAAGGGGTCAACGCCCTCGATGCAGTGATCCAGACGTTCATCGGTCTCAACGCCTTGCGGCAGCACATCCGCGACGGTGCACGTGTACACGGGATCATCACCCACGGCGGTCTGAAGCCGAACATCGTGCCCGAGTACGCCGCGGCGCGGTTCTACGTCCGGGCGGCGGACAATGGTTACCGCGACGAGCTTGTGGACAAACTTCGTCGCTGTGCCGAAGGAGCGGCCGTTGCCACGGGATCAAGGCTCGAGTTCAAGCTTGTGGGGCACGCGTACAAGGCGATCCGACCGAACAAGGCCCTCGGTTGCCGGTTTGCCCACCACATCACAGCTCTCGGCTACCCGGTCGAAGAGCCGAAAGGGGGGCTTGGATCCACGGACATGGGGGACGTGTCGTGGGAGGTACCGGCGATTCACCCCTACATCCGGATCGCGGCCGGCACTGTGCCCGGACACTCTCGGGCGTTCTGCGAAGCGGCGCGGTCCGAGCCCGCGCGGGGCGCGATGATCGCTGCGGCTAAGGCGCTCGTCGCAGTGTGTCTCGATCTGTGGACCGATCCCGCTCTCTTCCGCCGGGTTCAAGAGGAGTTCTCAGGTTCTTCGGTTCGCTGACTTACCTAACGGGCCAACCGTAGTGCAGGGGACTGGATCAGGTCCGCCGGGATGCCACGGCCCGCAACGAGCGAGTCGGCGCAACGCGAGTCCCGCTCCGCGGAATACCCCGTGCTGGAGGATCGCTTGGCGCGCGTACTCCGAGCACGAGGGTACAAACCGACACCGGTGGGGGAGGAGAGGCGATAGCAAGCGTTGGTAGAGGAAGATCGGCGCGGTGAGCGCGACACGAACCCGTCTCACCACAGGTGCGTGGTGGCTGAGATGACAATGCTCTGCTCCCACGCCGGGGCCTCCGCAAGCTTGGAGAATTCCATCTGGAGCGTGACCCCGATCCAGCCATGGCTGATCTCAAGCTGGAATGAAGCGAACTGCGTACCCGCAGGGAGCTGTCCCGCTGGCTTGTCCTGAAACAGCGAGTAGCGAGTGGAGAAATTGATGCTGTTGTTTATCTGGACGTCAAATGAAACCTCCAGCGTAAGGGTATAACGCTCGGGCAATGAGGAAGGACCGGCGATTCGGGTACGGAAGAGGAGCTGGGAGTTCGGTTCCGGGGCAATCGCCGCGTCCAGCGAAAGGGAGAAGAACAGCTCGCGCGGGACATCCTTCGGATCCATCAACCGGTAGGCGATTCCGACTTGAGCGGTCCAACCACAGAACCGCTCCCGACCCGTTCGCGCTAACGTCTCCTCGATCTCCAGCACCATCAGGGGATCGAGCTTCCGCGAACGATCTGCTTCAACAAGCGCTACAACCTGGGCCACACGCTCGGCGAGGGAAGCGGCTTCTGCCGGCTGTCCGATTGCTTCAGCCACAGCCAAGATCTCATCGTCTGCGAGGGGTACAGAGAGCACGCCCTGTGCCAAGAAAAACGCCTCGAACTGGAGGGCTCTGGCGAGTGGCGTCACGTTGTAGAAGCGGCCGTAACCCACCCCGGCTTGCGCTTCCAGGCCAGGCTGCGGGTTCGCCGTATCCCAGGTCGCCTCGAGCGCTCCATACGTGAACAGGGGTAGCGTGTGTGCCAGGTACTGCCGCAGCGCTCCGACCCCCTCGACCTTGGTCTGAGTGAGACCCAGGTTGTACAAGCGCATCTCGCCTTTCCCAGCGAGGGTGAACCCCGCCGTCTCGCCATCGCGCTGTCGTCGGGCATCGAACGTAAGGGATCCTGCGCTCAGATCGATGCCTGGCGTAGACGGGTCGTCCGTGTGCTGGTAGAAAAACGACACCTTGCCCTGCAGAAACTCCGTCGTCGGGGTGCGGTACTCGCACAGGCCGACCCCGTACCCGGTCACCGCGACCACCCACGCGGCCATCACCCCGCCCACCCGCCTGATCATCCGCATCGCCCTCGGCTCCATGGAAGGATCAGTATACCAGGTCTAGCGCTTGCTGCGCTCCCCATCGGGGAACCCCAGCGTAAGCAGCTGAGGACCATGCCGGGAGCGAACCCCGTGGAAGACTTCCGGAAGCCTGCTCGAGGCGAACAAGTGCTCAGGTCGGAACGTCGCCGGGACGAGACCCGCCACCCCTACCCCGAGAAGACGAACCCCGCTCGCGACGTGAAGGTCGCCCCGATCGAGAAGGGCCACAGCCTCGTCCGCGATGAGCAGGGGGTGGTCGGTCGGCTCGGGCAGCTTCACTTGTCGGGTGCGGGTCGTGAAGTTCGACCAGCGGATCTTGATGCGCACGGTCGAGCCCAGGAGGCTCTCCGAGACGAGCCGAGACGAGACCAGGGTCGCCAGCCGTCGCAGCTCGTGCACTACCTGTTCCTCTCGAAACAGGTCCTCGGGATAGGTCACCTCTTGGGAGATGGACTTCGCCTCTCGCGCGGAAACGACCGGGGAATCATCCAGCCCGCGTGCGAGCCCCCATAGGTGCACACCCAGCGCAGGCCCCAGCCACGAATGGAGGAGGTTCGCGTCCACCTGTCGCAGGTCGCCCACCGTGTGCACGCCTCGCTCGGCGAGTCTGTTCGCAGTGCGCGGACCAACGCCCCACAGCCGACCCACGGACAAGGGGGAGAGAAACCCGTCTACATCCTCCTCGCGGACAATGTGTACCCCACCTGGCTTGGCGGCTTCGGAGGCAAGTTTGGCGAGAAGCTTGTTCCCAGCTAGACCTACAGAGCAGGGAAGGTCCACCTCCGTCCGAATCCGACGCTGAACGTGCTGCGCCACTGCCTCGGCCGGGCCGTGCAAACGCTCTGTACCTGTGAGATCTACGAACGCCTCGTCTAACGACAAGGGTTCGACAAGGGGGCTGTACGACGTGAGGATCACTCGCACCGCGCTCGCCAGCTCCTCGTACCGTCCGAACCGTGGCGGGAGGAACGCAGCATGCGGGCACAGAACGCGCGCCTTGGCGATCGGCATCGCGGAATGAAGGCCGAACGCCCGCGCCTCGTAGGAGGCGGTCGCGACCACTCCACGAGGTCCGAGCCCGCCGACAACCACGGGGTGGCCGCGGAGATCTGGCCGGTCGAGCTGCTCCACAGACGCGAAGAACGCGTCCATGTCCACATGCAGAATCCACCGCTTCATACCCCAATCGTAGCTCATCCCCGCGGATCGAGCAGGGTGCGGGGAGAAGGATCCCAACCGCGGCACGCACCGTCGTTGCTCGCATGGAAACCCGCTGCTAGAATCCCCTCGGTGGACGGTGCGTTCTCCAAACAGTCTCTAGCGAGGGCAAACGAGGAGGCAATGGTGGAAATCCTCAAAGTCGCAGCCACGTCCAATCCTAACGCGGTCGCCGGAGCCATCGCCGGGGCGTTGGAGTCGGCCGGACTCGTCGAAGCGCACGCCATCGGCGCCGGCGCTGTCAATCAAGCCGTCAAGGCGATCGCCATCGCCCGTCGCCTCGTGGAGCGAGAGGGCGAGCCCGAGATCAAGGTCGTTCCCGGATTCGTGGATGTCGAAATCGGGGACGAGATCAGGACGGGGATGAGGTTCGTGATCCAGCGGTAATGCGGCTCGAAGCCCTGGTCCGGACCTCGGTAGGCGAAGCGCTTGCGGGGTGGGGCGTCCCATCCGCGCTGGAGATCCCCGTGGAGCGTACGGCACGGCCGGAGCACGGCGACCTATCGACCCGGGTTGCATTCGTCCTCTCTCGCACACGGGGCGCTCCTCCACCGCAGATTGCGACTGAGCTCGCCTCGTGCCTCGCGGATCGATCGGCGTTCCACGCTGTTGAGGCCGCAGGCGGATTCGTCAACTTCACCCTCCGACCCTCTGTTGTGCACGATGTCCTGCGTCAGATTCTCGCCGACGGCCCCCGCTACGGACGAAGGGATGAAGGGCAGGGGAAGACCGTGCAAGTGGAGTTCGTGTCCTCGAACCCCACCGGCCCACTCACCATCGGCCACCTGCGCCAGGCCGCGCTCGGCGACGTCGCCGCCGCCCTGTACGCTCAGCTCGGTTGGCGCTGCGTTCGCGAGTATTACCTGAACGACGAAGGTCGCCAGATGGAGCTCCTCGCCCAATCCCTCTGGGCGAGGTACCGCCAGGCGCTGGGCCACGACGAACCCGTGCCCGAAGACGGATACCACGGCGAGTACCTGGTCGCGATGGGCGAAGAGCTGGCCCAGGTATGGGGAAACCGCTGTCCGAGATGGGATGAAGCGGCACGCACTGCGTTTCGAGCGGAGGCTGTGGCGCGGATGATGTCGATGATCCACGAGGATCTCGACACGATCGGTGTGCGGTTCGACGTGTGGACCAAGGAGGGCGATCTCCACCGGCAGGGCCTCGTCCAGGCAACGTTGGCGCAGCTCCAGCAGCGCGGGGCGGTGTACGAGAAGGACGGGGCCCAGTGGCTCTCCAGCACGCGCCATGGCCTGTCCCGGGACCCGGTGCTCATCCGCTCCGACGGGACCCCGACCTACACCATGGTGGACATCGCCTACCACCTGGAGAAGAAGAGGCGGGGGTTCGATCTCGTGGTGAACGTGCAGGGTGCCGACCACGTGGACGAACAACGCCAGGTGCAGCTGGGGTTGAAGCTGCTCGGCCTTCCCGAGGGGTTCGTTCAGTACTGTCTCCACCAGTTCGTGACCCTCAAGGGCGAAGAGGGCATCCAGCGGATGTCCACCCGCGCTGGTCGGTTCTTGCGGCTGAAGGACCTCGTGGCGGAGGTCGGGCGCGACGTGGCCCGCTACTTCATGATGATGCGCAAGCCGGGAAGCCACCTCGTGTTCGACTACGATCTGGCGCGGGACACAAGCGTGGAGAACCCGGTCTACTACGTGCAGTACGCCCATACCCGCATTGCGTCCGTGTTTCGGGAAGCAGAGCGAACGGGTGAAGCTCCCTCCGATCTCCTGTCCGTGGATCTCTCCGCTCTCGCGGACCGTCGAGAGCTCGACATGATCAAGGAGCTCGACCGGTTCCCGGACGTGGTGCAAGCGGCGGCCCACGAGTTCGCTCCGCACCTCCTCTGTGAGTACCTGGAGGTCTTGAGCGGGATGTTCCACCCGTACTACGCATACGTGCGGATTCTCGGCCAGGGTCCAGCCACCGCAGCCCGACTCGCCCTCTTCGCAGGGGTGCGGCTCGTGCTGAGCCGCGGCCTCGAGATCCTCGGCGTGTCCGCCCCCGAGGCGATGTAGGCTCCCAGCGCCCAACACCTCGGAGAGAGATGCCTGACGAGCCAACGGCATTCTGGGAAAGACTGAAGAGGGGGCTTGCCCTCACCCGCGAGAGCCTTCTCGGCCCGCTCCAGTCACCACGGGGACAGATCGGGACCGAGCTGTTTGAGCGACTGGAGGAGGTTCTCCTCGGAGCCGATGTCGGTCCCGAGGACACAGCCGCCGTGATCGGCGCAGTTCAGGCGAGCCTCGTCGCAGGCGACGCGAGCTGGGACGCGATCCAGGCTGCGCTTGAACGCGCGCTCGAGGACGTGCTCGCGCGAGCGGAACGGGAGTTGGCCTTCGCCGAACAACGCCCCGCCGTACTGATGTTCGTGGGCGTCAACGGATCGGGAAAGACAACCACCGTCGCCAAGGTCGCTCGCCTCCTGTCGCACGACGGAGTACGCCCACTCCTCGTGGCAGCCGACACGTTCCGCGCCGCAGCGATCGACCAGCTTGTGGCCCTCGCGCATGAAGTTCAGGTCGAAGTGCTGGCCCACAGGCCAGGCGCCGACCCTGGGGCGGTTGTCCACGACGCGCTGGAGCACGCTCGCACTGCAGGTTATGATGCTGTCCTGATCGACACCGCCGGCCGGCTGCAAACAAAACGGCCGCTGATGGAAGAGCTGGGCAAGGTCCGCCGCGTGGCGGAGCGCCTTCTCGGGCGCCCGCCGGATGAGCGAATCCTCGTTGTGGATGCCACCGTGGGCCAGAACGCGATCTCCCAGGCTGCCCTGTTCCACGAGGCTGTGGGACTGACCGGACTTGCGATCACAAAGTTGGATGGAACGGCGCGGGGTGGGGCCGTGGTCCCGATCACGCGATCTCTCTCGCTTCCCATCCTCTGGGTGGGAGTTGGAGAGGGCTTGGATGAACTCGAACCGTTCCGAACGAAGGAATTCGTTCGGGCGCTGATACGGGGGTAACGATGACGAAGTACGTGTACGCGTTTGGCGGCGACCTTACGGAAGGGTCAGCCGAGATGCGAGATCTTCTGGGCGGCAAGGGGGCCAACCTTGCCGACATGGCACGATTGGGAATCCCTGTACCACCGGGGTTCACCATCACAACCGAGGTCTGCACCCACTACTACGCCCACGGCCGCCGGTATCCGGCGGAACTCGAGTCCCAGGTCAGGGAAGTCCTGGTGAAGGTCGAGGGACTCACCGGGCGGAGGTTCGGCGACTCGGAGGCTCCCCTCCTGGTGTCCATCCGCTCCGGCGCGCGCCGTTCGATGCCGGGGATGATGGAGACCGTGCTCAACGTAGGGCTTACCTCAGCGACCCTCCCCGGTCTTGTTGAGCAGACCGGAAACCCGAGGTTTGCCTACGATGCCTACCGCCGGCTGGTGATGATGTACTCGGATGTGGTGATGGAGAAGGCGGCTGGGATCGAACCGAAGGGGAAGGGGATCCGCAAGCTCCTCGATGAGCAGCTTGACGGGGTGAAGCGTAAGCGTGGCTACACCGCGGACACCGAGCTCACCGCGGACGAACTGAAATCGTTGGTCGGCGCGTTCAAGACGACCATCCATACAACGCTGGGCCAGCCGTTCCCCGACGATCCGTGGGATCAGCTGTGGGGAGCGATCGGGGCCGTGTTCGCCAGCTGGACCGGAAAACGCTCCGTCGAGTATCGCCGCATCGAACGGATCCCGGATGCGTGGGGCACCGCGGTCAACGTCCAGGCCATGGTGTTCGGGAACATGGGGGAAGACTGCGCCACGGGCGTGGCCTTCACCCGCAACCCCTCCACTGGCGAAAACGCGTTCTACGGGGAGTACCTCGTCAACGCCCAAGGAGAGGACGTGGTCGCGGGGATTCGCACCCCTGCGCCGCTGAACGAGCACTCCCGGAACGACCAGAGCCGTCACCTCACGACCATCGAGGAGCGGATGCCATCGGCGTACCGCGAGTTGGTGGCCATTCGGGCGACGCTCGAACGCCAGTACCGCGACATGCAGGACATCGAGTTCACCATCGAAAGAGGGAAGCTGTACATGCTTCAGTGCCGCGCTGGGAAGCGCACCGGGGGCGCCGCGGCGCGCATGGCGATGGAGATGCTCGACGAGAAGCTGATCGACAGCCGTACAGCCATTCTGCGGGTGGCACCGCTGCAGCTCGTCGAGCTCCTCCTTCCGATGCTCGACCCGAAATCGGAGGCCAAGGCCGAGCCGATTGCGAAGGGCCTCCCCGCCGGGCCGGGTGGGGCGGTGGGACGGGCTGTGTTCACAGCTGAGGAGGCTGTGGACTGGGCCTCCCGCGGAGAGAAGGTGATCCTTGTGCGGGAGGAGACCTCGCCCGAGGACGTAGACGGGATGCACAAGGCCCAGGCCGTCCTCACGTCCA
>DYGJ01000057.1:9138-11199 GCA_020724765.1 Thermotoga sp.
CGCAACGGAAAGTCATTTCGTACCCATGAGGGCGACGTCATCAAGGAAGGCGACTGGATCAGTCTCAACGGGACGTCAGGCCGGGTCTACACCGGACAGATGCCCCTCGTCCCATCTGCCCCGGAGGCCAACCCCTTCTACGTCCGGCTGATGAAGCTCGCCGACGGGTTCCGCAAGCTGAACGTGCGCGCCAACGCCGATACCCCAAAGGACGCCGCCCAGGCCGTGAAGTTCGGCGCCGAGGGGATCGGCCTGTTCCGCACCGAGCACATGTTCTACGGCGAGGGGAGTGAGGAGCCACTGTTTCTCCTCCGGAAGATGATCATGAGCCAGGGGGAGACGGAGCGCCGGAAGGCACTTGACGAGCTCTTCCCGCACGTGAAAGCGGACGTGAAGGCCACCCTCGACGTAATGGACGGGCGTCCGGTCACGATTCGTCTTCTCGACCCGCCGCTGCACGAGTTCGTCCCGCACGACCGCGAGAAGCTGGCTCACCTCGCTGACGAACTGGGCGTGAAACCGGGCGCGCTCCGCAAACGGGTCGAGGCGCTGCGCGAGAACAACCCGATGCTTGGGCACCGCGGTGTGCGCCTCGGGATCACGTACCCCGAGATCACGGAGATGCAGATCCGGGCCATTCTTGAGGCTGCCGCGGAGCTCCTCCGCTCGGGGAAGAAGGTCCAGCCCGAGGTGATGATTCCCATCACTTCTACGGCAACCGAACTCGCTCATCAAAAGGTGATCTTCGACCGGATCCGCGACGAGGTCCGATCCCGATTTAAGTTGAGCGAGCTCCCGTGCCTGTTCGGAACGATGATCGAGATCCCCCGCGCCGCGCTGCGGGCGGGCGACATCGCGGCCGACGCCGAGTTCTTCAGTTTCGGAACGAATGATCTCACCCAAATGACGTTCGGGTTCAGTCGAGACGACATCGGAGGCTTCCTGCCGGACTACCTACGAGGAGGGATTCTGTCCGCCGATCCGTTCCAGACGATTGACCGGGATGGCGTCGGCGAGTTGATCGCTCTCGGTATTGCCCGCGGTCGTGCGACCCGGGCCAATCTGAAGGTGGGCATCTGCGGCGAGCACGGCGGGGAGCCCGAGAGCGTGATGTTCTGTCACGGCGTGGGGATGGATTACGTCAGTTGCTCGCCGTTCCGAGTGCCGATTGCGCGGCTGGCCGCGGCTCACGCGGCGCTGCAGGAGGGATGAGCGGGGCCGAGGCAACGGCGCCGTCGGGAGCGATGCTCGATCACCTGCTGCGGCGGGTGGGCGCTTCGGCGCTCACCCTGGTGTTGGTCGCTCTTCTCGTGTTTCTCGCGATCTACATCGTCCCAGGTGATCCAGCCCGGGTTCTCGTGGGGACCGACGCTGCTCCCGAGGAGTACGAGGCCGCCCGCGAGCGGTTGGGGCTCGACATCCCTTGGCCGACCCGGTTCGTTCGCTGGTTGGGCGGCCTGGTCAGCGGCAACTGGGGGGACTCGCTCCGCTACAGTCGGCCGGCCCGTGATCTTGTGGCCCGCGGGCTCACGATCACGGTTCCGCTGGCTTCGTTGTCTCTGCTCATCTCGCTCCTCGTCGCCTTCCCCCTCGGCATGGCCGCGGCCAGCCGGCCAGGACGGTGGGTGGATCTCGGTACGGTCGGTCTCGCCCAGGTGGGCACTGCACTGCCCGAGTTCTGGCTGGCCATCCTGCTCGTGGGGTTGTTCGCGGTGCGTCTAGGAGTGCTCCCGGCAGGCGGGTTCCCTGGCTGGGAGTCCCCGCGGGCGTGGCTGCATCTCCTCCTGCCCGCCGCAGCGCTGGCCCTCCCCCGCGCTGCCTACCTCGCGCGGATGGTGCGCGCCTCCCTGGCCGACGTATTGCGGGAAGACTACGTACGCACCGCGCGCGCCAAAGGCGTGGCAGCGTGGCGCGTGGTGGGCGTCCACGCCCTGCGGAACGCGCTGGTCTCCGTGGTAACCGGAGCCGGACTGACCTTCGCCCGATTGCTGGCCGGGGCGATGGTGGTGGAGAACGTGTTTGGACTGCCCGGCCTCGGCCGGCTCGCCGTCGTCGCCGTGG
>DYGJ01000058.1:0-1931 GCA_020724765.1 Thermotoga sp.
GGGGTCAGATCTCGTTCCGTGCATTGCTTTGCAGGGCGAGGGCGTGCGATCTGGAAGGCGCCGAAGATCGTTGGCCCTCGTGATGCCTCTCCCAGCCGTGAGCGGCGGCGGGGCACGGGAGTCGTCTGACGACCATCTGCTGAGGATTGCAGGCACAACGCGGGTTGATCCCGGGTGGCGCGGGTGGTACGGTGATCCGGGACTCTCTCCGCATGCTGCGGAGCTGTGGCGCACAGCCCCGAGACTCCAGAGGAGGTGACCAACGGTGGGAAGGGTGATCATCGTCTCGAACCGCCTCCCGGTGACGGCCAAGCAGGAAGAGGAGGGCGTTCACTTCGTCCCGAGCGTGGGAGGCCTGGCCACCGGGCTGCGGTCGGTGCACGCCTCGGGAGAGGGCGCGTGGGTGGGGTGGCCGGGGATCGCATCTGAGACGCTGCGGGGAATAGAGGCGGCTGTCCGCCGGGATCTTGCAGATCAACATTGCGTCCCAGTGTTCCTGTCCGGGCGCGACGTGCGCGACTACTACGGCGGGTTCAGCAACCGCACGATCTGGCCGCTCTTTCACTACTTCACGCAGCACGCGACGTACGATCGTCTCCACTGGGACGCCTACCGCCGGGTGAACGAGGGGTTCGCCGCCGCTGTGGCTGAGGTCGCCCAGCCCGGAGACACGATCTGGGTGCAAGACTACCACCTTATGCTTGTCCCGGCGCTGATCCGCGCCCGGCTTCCCGAGGTCCGGATCGGGTTCTTCCTGCACATCCCGTTTCCGTCCTACGAGGTGTTCCGGCTGCTCCCGTGGCGGCAAGAGATCCTGGAGGGCCTCCTCGGCGCTGATCTCGTGGGGTTTCACACCTACGACTACGTCGGGCACTTCCTCGACGCGGTGCACGCGATCCTCGGCAGGGGGCACGTATCCGGGGACGTGGAGGGGGGCGAGCGGGCGGTGCGCGCGGAGGCGTTCCCGATGGGGATCGACTACGACGGGTTTCGGACGGCGGCCGAGGCACCGGCGGCCCGGCGCGAGGTGGGGCGGATCAAGGGGCACGTCGGCAGCCGGAAGGTCATCCTCTCCGTGGACCGCCTCGACTACACGAAGGGCGTTTTGGAGCGGCTGGAGGCGTTCGACCTCTTCCTCACGGAGAACCCGTCCTGGCGGGAGAGGGTGACGCTGATCCTGCTCCTTGTCCCGTCCCGGACTCGGGTCGAGGAGTACCGGGACCTCAAGCGGCAGATCGATGAGCGGGTCGGGCGGATCAACGGGCGACACGGGTCGGTGGGCTGGGTACCCATCTGGTACCTCTACCGGAGCGTGCCGTTCGAGCGGCTGGTCGCCCTGTACCGGGCGGCGGACGTGGCTTTGGTGACCCCGCTGCGCGATGGGATGAACCTCGTCGCCAAGGAGTACGTGGCGAGCAAGGGCGACGGGGATGGGGTCCTGATTCTGAGCGAGTTCGCCGGGGCGGCGCAGGAACTGGGCGAGGCGCTGCTCGTCAACCCCAACGACGTGCCAGGGATGGCGGGGGCGATCCGGGATGCGCTCGAGATGGCGAAGCCCGAGCGGGTGGAGCGGTTGAGGCGGATGGGGGAGCGGGTGAGCGGCCACACGGTGGAGGGGTGGGCCGCGGACTTTCTGGCCGAGCTCGCGGCGCGGGGCGCGCGCGACCGTGCCCCCCAGCCCTTGGCGCGGGAGGAGAGGGAGCGCCTGCTCGCCGCGTACACGGAGGCCGCAGACCGGCTGCTGCTCCTCGACTACGACGGGACCCTCGTCTCGCTTGCCCCGACCCCGGCGGCGGCCAAGCCGGATCGGGAGTTGCGGACGCTCCTCGCCCGGCTGGCGGAGGACTCCAGGAACGAGGTCGTGATCGTGAGCGGGCGCGATCGGGACACGCTTGCGGCGTGGCTCGGCGATCTCGACGTGGCGCTGGTCG
>DYGJ01000058.1:1941-11174 GCA_020724765.1 Thermotoga sp.
CACGGTGGGCCGGGACGGGGCGTGGAAGGAGCGGGTGCGACCGATTCTCGATCGGTACGTCCGCCGCACGCCAGGGGCGATCGTGGAGGAGAAGGCGTTCTCGCTGGCGTGGCACTTCCGGCGGGCCGAGCCCTACGCGTCGCGGCTGCGCGCCCCTGAGCTGCGGCAGGCCCTTCTCGACCTAGCGGCGCACCTCGATCTCCACGTGCTCGACGGGGACCACGTGATCGAGGTCAAGGCGGGGGCGTTCCACAAGGGGCAGGCCGCCGCGCACTGGCTGGAGAAGCACTGGGGGTTCATCCTCGCCGCGGGGGACGATCGGACTGACGAGGACCTGTTCGGCAGCGCGCCCGTCGAGGCCTGGACGATCAAGGTGGGGGGAGGTCCGTCGCGGGCAGGGTACGGGCTGGCTACGCCAGACGAGGTGCGGGCTCTGCTGTGGGACTTCGCGGGCCCTATCGGCTCCCCGGCCCGGGGGTCAGGCCGACGCCGGCGGAGGTGACGACGTCCCGCCCTCGGCGGTCCCGTCCGCGGCGAACTGAAGCTGCCACAGCGCCCAGAACAGGCCCTTGTTGGCGATGAGCTCGGTCAGGGTTCCCTGCTCGACGAGCTTGCCCTCGTGGATGACGAGCACCCGATCGGCGTTGCGGATCGTGGACAGCCGGTGGGCGATCGCGATCGAGGTTCGTCCCGCCAGAACCCGCTCCAATGCCTGCTGAACTTGGGCCTCGGTCTGGGAGTCGATGTTCGCCGTCGCCTCGTCGAGGACGATGAACTTCGGATCGGCGGCCACCGCCCGGGCCAACGACAGGAGCTGCCGCTCTCCCACGGACAGGCGCACCCCGCGCTCCTTCACCTGCGTCTCGTACCCGTCGGGGAGGCGGACGAGATGGTCGTGGACCCCGACCGCCTTCGCGGCCTCCTCGGCGGCCTCGGAGGGGACGACCCCATCCCACATTCGGATGTTGTCCGCCACGTCGCCGGAGAACAGGAACACCTCCTGCGGGACGACGGCGAGCTTTCGCCGGTAGTCATGAAGGTCGAGCTGGGTGAGGTCCACCCCGTCCACGAGGACCACGCCCTTCTGCGGCCGGTAGAATCCGAGGGTCAGGCCGACGATGGTGGTTTTCCCGGATCCCGTGGGGCCGACGATCGCCACCCGTTCCCCCGGCGCGACCTTGAACGACACGTCCTTGAGGATCCAGTCCTCTTCGCTGTAGGCGAACCACACGTTCTGGAACTCGATCTCCCCCTGCAGGGGCTGGATCGCCTGCGCGCCGGTCGGCTCCGGGCGTTCGTCGAGGATTCCGAAGATCCGCTCCGCGGCGACCATCGCCGCCTGGAGGATGTTGTACTGCTCGGACAGGTTCACCATCGGCTGGAACAGCATCCGAATGTAACTCGTGAACGCGACGAGCGCCCCGAGGGTGAACACACCGGACAGCACCCCGCGGCCGCCGTACCAGATGAGGAGGGCCAAGGCGACGTTCTGCATCACGGAGATCACCGGCCCGAACACGCCGTACACGGTGATCGAGCGCATCTGGGCGCGGAAGAACCGCAGGTTGATGTCGGCGAACGCGTCCATGCTGCGCCTCTCTTGGCGGAACAGCTGGATGATCCCCATCCCGGACAGGGACTCGGCGATGTACGCGTTGATCCGTGCCAGAACCCGCCGCGCCGCGCTGTACGCCTCGCGGGCGCGCTTCCGGAACCAGAACGCGAGGACGAGGATGAATGGGGTGAACGCGAGCAGGATCAGGGTCAGACGGACGTTGAGATGGAACATGATCCCCAAGACCCCGGCGATCATGAGCAGGTCCTGCAACAGCCGGACGAGGACCTGGGTGAACATCTCGTTGATCGCCGCCACGTCGTTCGTGGCCCGCGTGACAAGCCGCCCCACCGGCTGGCGGTCGAGGTAGTTCATCGGGAGCCGCAGGAGGTGACCGAATACCGCCCGCCGCATATCGAACAGGATGCGCTGTCCCGCGTACTGGAGCGTGTACACCTGGCCGTAGGAGAGGAGGAACCGCAGCACGAGGAACCCGATGTAGGCGAGGGCGAGGAACCCCAGCATCTGCACGGCCGAGAGGCGCAGCCGGAGGAGGTCGCTGCCCGGGATGCCCCGCACCGCCTCCTCGGGGGCGGCGTAGCCCGCAGAGGTGAGCCGGAACGCCGCCGGGTACCGGGCGACGAGCTCGGCTTCCGCGCCGTCGGGAGGGACGACGAGGAACCGCCGGAGGACCCGCCCCTCCTCTTCCAACGCCTGGCGCATGGGTTCGGGGAGGGTCCGTTCCTGCACGAGGAACGTCCCGGGGTCGTAGGGGACCGCACCCTCCACCGGCGGGGCGTCGGCCTGCACCTCGAGCCAGGGGAGGACGAGCACGGAGTCCACCGCCGTCTTCACGAGGTACGGCATGGCGAGCTCGATCACGGTGATCCCCCCGGCGAGGAGGAACGCTAGGACGAACAGGAGCCGGTACGGCCGCGCGAAGCGGACCATCCGCCTCAGAAGGCGGAAGTCGAGCGCCTTGCCGAGCTGCTCGTCCTCGTAGTCGTGGTGGTGTCCGTTCATCGCACGAGGGCCTGTTGGAGTTCGTTCAGCCGCGCGTAGAGGCCGCCCCGGCGCACGAGGCGGCTGTGGTCGCCCTGTTCCACGATCCGCCCTCCGTCGAGGACGATGATGTGATCGGCCTCGCGAACCGCGGTGATGCGGTGGGCGACGACGATCGCCGTCCGTCGGGTGAGCACGCCGCGCAGGTGCCCGAGGATTGCTTCCTCCACCTGGGCGTCTACCGACGACAAGACGTCATCGAGGATGAGGACCGGTGCGTCCAGGAGGAGGGACCGGGCGATCCCCACTCGCTGCCGCTGGCCTCCGGACAGGGTTACGCCGCGCTCCCCCACGACCGTGTCCAGTCCGTCGGGGAACGACGCGATCTCCTCGGCCAGCCCGGCCAACCGCACCGCCTCCCGCACCTCGTCCTCGCTCGCGTCCGGCCGGCCGTAGGCGATGTTCTCGCGCAGCGTCGCCGAGAACAGGAACACGTCCTGGGGGACCATCCCTATCTGGTCCCGCAGCCCCGCGAGGTCGAGCTGGCGGATGTCGACTCCGCCGAGGAGCACCGCCCCGGGCGGGGGATCGTAGAGGCGGGGCAGGAGGCGGACGAGGGTGGATTTGCCGGACCCGGTGAGGCCGACGACCCCGAGGGTCATCCCTTCCTCCACGACCAGGTTCACGTCCTGCAGTGCGGGGCGATCTGTCCCAGGGTAGGCGAACGTGAGGTTCCGGAACTCGATCCGCCGCGACGAAGGCAGAGGGAGGGGGTCGGCGGGGCTCGTGATGTCCGGCATCTCGGCGAAGATCTTGTCCAACCGCTTCATCGAGGCTGCGCCCTGCTGGAGCGTGTTCACGATCCAGCCAATGGCCATCATCGGCCACACCATCATCCCTAGGTAGCTCGTGAACGCCACCAGGCCGCCGAGGCTGAGCGTGCCGCCGAGCACGCCCCGTCCCCCGAACCAGACGATGATTGCCGTGCCCAGGCCAGCGAGCAGCCCGACCATCGGCTCGAACACGCCCCACGCTCGGGTGAGGGACAGGTTCGCTTCGACGTTCTCGCGGTTGGTGGCGGCGAACGCGCCCTCGATGCCCTCCTCGCGGGCGAACCCGCGCAGGAGCCGAATCCCCGACAGGGCTTCCCTCACCCGCTCCGTGAGGGAGGAGAACGCGGCCTGGGCCCGCTCGAATCGGCGGTGGATGAGCCGCCCGAACCCCATCACCGCCACGGTGATGAACGGCAGCGGGATGAACGCGTACAGGGTGAGGAGCGGGGAGATCCCGGTCATCGCTACGAGCGAGAACGAGATCATGATCACGGCATCCGAGGCCATCAGCACGCCCATGCTGCACGAGCGGCGCACGGCCTCGAGGTCGTTCGTGGCGTGGGCCATGAGGTCGCCGGTGGAGTGCTCGACGTAGTAGGCGGGGGAGAGCTTGAGGAGGTGGGCGTAGAGGCGGTTCCGCATGTCCCGCTCGATCATGCGGCCGGCGCCGAACAGGAGGATCCGCCACACGAACCGGAACCCGAACACGACCACGGCGATGCCTGTCAGGTACAGGGCGTAGCGGACGAGATCGGCTCCCGTTCCGGCAACGAGGTCGTCCACTGCGCTGCGCACGATGAGCGGGGCGATGAGCTGGAATGCATCCACTACGAACAAAGCGAGGACGCCTGCGAACAGGCGCCACCGATACCGCCACAGCTCTCGGAAGATGCCGCGCATGAAGACCGGGGATTATACGGGATGAGCGACCCATTGGAAACGTGAACGCGCTCCGCGCTTGCCGCTCAGCTCGGGTCCAGCTAGGATGCCTAGCGGAGGTGCCATGGTCACAGAACGCGAAATGCAGGTTGGAGCAGAGATGGAGACCCGGAAAGGCGTCTACGCGAACCTCGCCGTGATCTCCCATCAGCCGGACGAGTTCTTCATCGACTTTCTCCTCGTGGATCCCCAGGCCCAGACCCCGGAGCGGGGCCAAGCCCTCCTCGTGTCGCGGGTCATCCTTTCCCCCCGACACATGAAGCGCCTGTACGATGCGATCGGGGAGAACATCGAGAAATACGAGAAGAACCTCGGGAAGATCGTCATTCCCCCCAAACTCGGCTGAGCCGATCAGCCTGTTCGGAACGAGCCGTCTCCATCGTGGAGGCGGCTCGCTCCTTGCGAGGGGGGCGGTTCGCCGGTACCCTCTTTTTCACCTCATACACCTCGGGGTTTGTTCACGGCAAACGCGATTGCACCCTCATCCAGCAATCCAGCAGTAAAGGAGGGAGAACATGAACCACAGGAAGGTGCAGTTCCTCGTATTGGTATTGGTGGCTGCGCTGTCGGTCCTGGGCCTGGCCCAGGAGGCGAAGACGTTGGTCGTGGGGATTGAGGCCGATGCCCTCACCCTCGATCCGGGCAACTTCCGGCATCGGGAGACGGAGACGATTCTCCGCAACATGTTCGACGGTCTGGTGACGCGGACGCCGGACGGGCGGATCGTGCCCGAGCTTGCTGCGTCCTGGGAGCGACTCTCAGACACAGAGTGGGTCTTCTATCTGCGCGATGGGGTGACCTGGCACGACGGGGCGCCGTTCACCGCGGACGACGTGGTGTTCACGGTCGAGCGGACGGTGAAGGAGGGGCGAATCTCCGGGATGACCTCCCCCCGTAAAGGGCTCCTGGACCCCGTGATCGACGCCGTGGCCATGGGTCCGCTCGCGGTCAAGCTCATCACCTCCGTTCCGTTTGCGGCCCTGCCTTCATTCCTTCCCCACACCCTCATCGTTCCCAAGCACTACATCGAGGCGGTCGGCGACGAGCGATTCGCGGCGAGCCCGATCGGTACAGGGCCGTTCCGATTCGTGCGTTGGGATCGGGGCCAGCAGGTGGTGATGGAGCGCTACGCCGCCTACTACGGCGGGGCCGCGGACCTTCCGCCTGTGGGACCGGCGTTGGTGGATCGGGTCATCTTCCGCGTGCTCCCCGAGACCTCGACTCGGATCGCGGCATTGCGCGCAGGGGATATCCACATCGCTACGCGGATCCCGGTTGATCTGATCCCCGAGATCGAGGCCGATGTGAACCTCACCGTGATGAGCGTCCGTGGTACGCGCAGCGCCTTTCTGGAGATGAACGTCAACCAACCGCCGTTCGATGACGTGCGCGTGCGGCGGGCGATCAGCTACGCGATCGACGTGGACTTGATCATCGAGTTCATCCTCAACGGGTTGGCCACCCCCATCCCGACCATCATGTCGCCCGACTCCCCGTTCTACGCGCCGCTGACGCCGTACGGGTACGACCCGGAAAAGGCGAAGGCTCTCCTCTCCGCCGCCGGGTACGGCGCCGGGTTCACCGTAATGATCGATACGCAGCCCCACTTCAGGGATGTGGCGCTCGTCATCGCGGAAATGCTGCGTGACGTGGGGATCGACGCCAAGGTTCAGGAGTGGGACTGGGGAATCCTCCAAGGGGAGCTCCTCGCGGGGAGGCGGATGATGCACCTCGGGGATTGGGGCAACTCGACCCTCGAGCCGAACGACATCATGATCCCCAAGCTCGTGACCCGAGAACGTGGGAACTTCAGCGGGTACTCGAGTCGCGTGCTGGAAGGTCTGATCGACCTCGCTGAGCGGGTGACCGTGGATCCGGAGGTCCGCCGGGTGGCGTACCAGATCGCCCAACAGGTGATCTACGACGACGCTCCGATGGCGTTCCTATGGGTGGCCCAGGAGAGTTACGGCGTGAGCCGCAAGGTTGTGGGCTGGGAGCCGAGCCCGGACAGCCGGATCAACCTTCACGACGTGGATCTAGCGAACTAGGCAGGCCTGGGGAGGGGCCCGCGCGGGCCCCTCCCCGTCTCCCGGCTCGTCCCTCCTCGTGATCTCTTACCTCGCCCGCCGACTCGTTCAGGCCGTACCCGTGTTCCTCGGGGTGACGTTCGTGGTGTTTCTCCTCATGTACCTCACCCCCGGGGACCCGGTGGAGCTGTACATGGGGCAAGCGGGAATCGTTTCCCAGGAGGAGATGGCCCGCATCCGCCACGAGTTCGGACTGGACCGGCCTTTTCTCGAGCAGTACGGGAGGTTCCTGTGGGGGATTGCCCGGGGGGATCTCGGGCGGTCCATTGTCCACCGCCGCCCGGTGGCGGAGCTGATCGGCGAGCGCCTTCCGGCGACCCTTGAGCTCTCGTTGTTTGCGGCCCTGATCGCCCTTCTCGTTGCCGTCCCGGCCGGGGTGATCGCTGCGGTCCGCCGCTACTCGCTTCTCGACAACGTGGGGACCCTGCTCTCCCTGGTGGGGGTGTCCATGCCCGGGTTCTGGCTGGGTTTGATCTTGATCATCTTCTTCTCGGTCACGATGCGGGTGCTGCCCGTGGCGGGAAGGATGGCGTACGGGACGGGACTGGAGCCGCATACGGGGTTCCTCCTTCTTGACGGGCTCCTCCAGGGAAACGGACGGGCGGCCGTCGATGTCCTGCGGCACCTCGCCATGCCGGCGCTGGCCATGTCTGCCGGGATGATGGCGATGACGATGCGGATTACCCGGTCGAGCCTGTCGGAGACGATTGGGCAGGACTACGTGCGTACGGCGCGCGCCAAGGGCGTTCCTGAGGGTCGGGTGGTCGTTCGCCACGCGCTGCGCAACGCCCTCCTCCCGGTGGTGACGGCGGTGGCGCTCAACCTGGGAGCGCTCCTGGGCGGCAACATGGTCGTAGAGACGGTGTTTGCCTGGCCCGGGCTGGGGCAGCGGGTGGTGGATGCGGTGAAGACCCGGGACTTCCCCCTTGTGCAGGGGTGCGTGCTTGTCTACGCGCTGACCTACGTGGTTCTCAACCTGGCCGCTGATCTCTCCTACGCGTTCCTCAACCCGCGCATCTCTCACGGGAAGGAGGGCTAGGTGGGATCCCGGGCGTGGCGGGCGTTTCGCCGGAACCGGCTCGCTCTTGGGGGAGGGATTCTCGTCCTCGTGCTCAGCCTATCATCACTCCTCGCCCCGTGGATCACGCCCCACGACCCGCTGCGCGGGCGGCTCCCCGACCGGCTGCGCAGCCCGAGCATCGTATCCGCCAGCGGAAAGCCGTACCTCCTCGGAACCGACAACCTCGGCCGCGACATCCTCAGCCGGATCCTCCACGGTGGCCGGGTGTCCATCTCGCTCGGGCTTCTGGTTGTAGGGGTGAGCATCGTTGTGGGGGTGGTGCTGGGGCTCGTGTCCGCGTACGCCGGAGGATGGGTAGACACGACGGTTCAGCGCCTCGTGGATGTGCTCCTGGCGTTTCCCTACCTCGTGTTGGCGATCGCCCTCATGGGCCTGTTTGGGCCAGGGTTCCTGAACCTCGTGGTGGCGTTGGCATTCAAGGAATGGGTTACGGCGTGCCGGATCGTCCGCAGCGAGGCCCTCGCCCTGAAGAACGCCGCGTTCGTCGAGGCGTCGCGGGCTGCGGGTGCAGGTCTGTTCCGAATCCTGTTTCGGCATCTCCTTCCGAACGTGATCCCCGGGGCGGTGGTCGTGGCGACGCTCCGCGTGGGATGGGTGATCTTGATGGAGGCGTCGTTGTCGTTCCTCGGCTTGGGCATCCAGCCGCCGCAACCGAGCTGGGGGGTGATCATCGCCGACGGTCGGGATTACCTGTTCCGGGCGTGGTGGATCTCGACGTTTCCCGGGATCGCGATTCTCCTGTTCGTGCTCGGGGTGAACCTGTTGGGCGAGGGACTGCGCGACGCGCTCGACCCCCGGCTGGCGAGCGAGCGCCTTTCGGAGTAGCTACAGGGCGCGGGCGATGGTGCCCCCACCCAGCACCTCGTCGCCGCGGTAGAACACGGCGGCCTGACCCGGGGTGATCGCCCTCACGGGCTGGGCAAACGAGACGTGAGCCGCGGCGTTCTCGACCCTGACTTCCGCGGGAACGGCGGCGCTCCGGTATCTCACCTGGACCGCAGCGGGAAAGGAATCCCCGGGCGGGTCGCCGTCCATCCAGTGGAGGTTCGTTGCCACGAGGACCGTGGCATACAGGGCCGATTCGGGTCCCACCACCACCGCGTTCCGCTCGGAATCGAGGGATACCACGTACAGGGGTTCGGGCGTGGAGAGCCCGAGGCCCTTCCTCTGACCGATCGTGTAGCGGGGAAGGCCCTGGTGTTCGCCGAGCGGGCGACCGCGAAGGTCGAGGATCGGCCCGGGAGGGGCGTCCGGGATGAGCGCTGCCATGCCCTCCGGGGCGAAGCACAGGTCCTGGCTCTCCCGAAGCCGGGCCGCCGTCAGGCCGAGGGCTTCCGCGAGGGCTTTGATCGCGGGCTTCGTCTTCTCCCCCACCGGGAACAGCGCGCGGGCGAGTTCTCCTTGGCCCAGCCCGTACAGGAAGTACGACTGATCCTTGACCCGGTCGCGTCCGCGCAGGAGACGCACCGCGCCGCCCGTGCGCCGGACCTGGGCGTGATGTCCCGTGGCCACGAACTCGATTCCCCGTCGGTCGGCCTCGCGGCGAAGAAGCGTGAACCGAACCTCCCGGTTGCACACGGCGCATGGATTGGGCGTCAGGCCCGCTCGATAGGTTCGAAGCGCGGGCTCTGCGACAGTCTCGCGGAACTCCTCCTGCGCCTGGACGACCTCGTGGGGGATCCCCAGTTCGCGGGCGGCAATGGCTGCCGTGTCCACCGAGCAACACGGGTTCTCGA
>DYGJ01000059.1:0-3258 GCA_020724765.1 Thermotoga sp.
GGGGTGAGCAGGCGGGTGGGGTCGCCCAGGATGGTCTGGGCGGCTTCCTCGGCGCCCCGTAGGTGGCAGTGCAGGGACGAGCCGGTTTCCTCGGTCACGGCTTGCTGCAGCTCGCTGAGGAATTCACCGCGCTGGGCGTGGAAGCGTTCCAGGGCCTGGATGGCGGCTGCCTGCTGGGCGTAGTCGCTGTCGGGCCCCTCGGTGGAGAGGACTGGGAGGTGCTGCTCGGCGTTCATCGGGTGCTCCTGTTGTGCTGGGCGCGGTCTCACTCGCCGCGTTCAACACAGAAAAAGGGCCAGCCTGGCGGCTGACCCTGGGGGCGCTAGAAGCGGCGGGCGAACTCGGTGTAGTCGTTGAGGGCGCGCAGGGCGTCCGATGTCAGGTGGAACTGGCAGGTGACGGCCACCTTGGGGTTGCGGGGCAGGACGCCGCCGTGGAGGAGGAGGTAGCGCGCCCAGTGGGCCACGGTGTCGGGCAGGTCGTCGAGTTCGGCGAGCAGCGCCTCGCGCTCGACCTTGTGGGTCAGGACGATGGTCACGGCCAGCAGCTGCGCCTGGAGGATGATGCGGTGGCGCAGGTCCTGGGAGGCGTTGCAGGCGGCCAGGGCGTCGCTGAGGGCGTTGAGAAGAGGCTGGGCGGCGGAGTAGAAGGGGTCGAGGATGTAGGCGAACGGACGGTCGTTCATGGGGCGCTCCTGTTCTGGTGTAGGCGGTCTCTGCTGCCGCGCTCAAGACAGGCGAAGGCCAGCTGTGCGGGGAGAGCATGGCGGACGGTCGAGTGGCAGTCTCTGGGGATAGTGCGAGAGATGAGACGGAGGCAACCATGGATTGTCGTGGTCGCCAGCAGAGTCCCCAGATTGATCGGAATCAGAATCCCCATCCTGCAACGAGGATGGGTTGGTCACTGCCACTCGTTCCCGAGGAACTACCCCTGTTGGGAGTGGAGACACGGTTCATGATGAAGGATATGTATCGCAAGGCGACCGCGATCAGTGAGGTTGCGCGGCCGTTTGTTCTGGGGACTTTCAAACCGATCTTGACACCACCTTGACACCACCTTGCAGCTCGACAACGCAGGGACCTTGCGTCTCGCCATCCGTGCTAAGCGATTTCCTGGGTCCGGTCAAACGAGCTCTTCAGATGCGCCCGCATTAAGGCCTGCCCCTTCGCAACATCGCGCTGCCGAAGAGCGTACAGGATAGCCAGGTGCTCGGGCAGTGCGAGTTCATACGAGCGCGGATGACGCCTAACGCTTGTCATTCGCGCCCAGTTGATGAGGTCCTGGAGCCCGGCCATGATCTCAGCCAATCTGGGGTTATCGCAGTAATGAAGGATCAGATCATGAATTAGGTGTTCATGTTCGATGAGCGGCGCCCGATCCCCTGTTTCCCGGAAATACCGACCTGCTTCTTCGTAGATCTTGATGGCCCTTTCGATCTCATCAGTCGGGATCAAAGGAGTAGCGAGCTCAACCGCCAGGCATTCAATCGCAATACGCAAGTCAAATACGTTCTTGAATGTTTTGCTGTCGAAGGTTGAGACAAACACGCCGCGTCTAGGTGACACCTCGACAAGACCCCGCATTTCGAGGCGACGGACCGCATCGCGGATCGGTGTGCTACTCACATCCCAGGCAGCACAGAGCTTGCTGATGTCGATACGCTGTCCAGGCGCTAGGCGACCGCTCAGAATCTCCTGTCTCAGAGCTTCCTCGATCTGTTCACTCAGGGACGCAGTCTGAAGCATGATCCAGTTCCCTTAATCGCGGCGCTCTCGACCAATTGGGATGGTAGCCTTCTGGAGAGCTAGCCGGCCTGCGTTCGCCCCAGGATGCTCTGCAGTACCGACTTCTGATGCATCAGGCTTCAATATACAGAGCCGCGAGGAATCTGTCAAGCGGTATGCCCTGCGGGGTATTCCAGGCCAGAGGAGTCTACTGCCCTCGTCGCACCACGCTCCTGCGCCATGGACAACACTGGTCTCGCCCCGGAGACACGTCACCCCAACATGAAGTCGCCTCGGACCGGAAACGCCGAGTTGAGCTCTCGAACCTCGAGTTCCACTCGTTTGACAAGATGGACAACCAATGATATCCTTGGCTCAAACCAAATCTGATACATTACATATCAGGTATTAGTTATCGTGCCTCTTCCGGGGGACTCCATCATTGTGTGGTCTTCGGCAGGGCTGGTGAATAGGGCAGTGAGGCTCTCATCGCGCCAACCATTGCTGCTACACCGTGTTTTCGCCTGATTGGGTTAGCATGCACAAACAAGGAGGTGCTATGTACGGAGCAGAAGAAGCACGCGCCGTTGCGCTCGAGGTACCGAGTCATTTGTCGAGGAGTGTCAACCTATGAAACCGTCCATGCTTCTGAGTGTTGTACTAGTACTAGCTCTCTTGCCCGCCGCAATGCCGAGTTCTGCCCAGGACGGCCCGACCAAGATCGACTTGTGGCGGCACGTCGGCGACATCCAGACCGAAATGGATGTCTTTGCAGGTTTTGTCAGGGATTTCAACGCCTCTCAGGAGGATTGGGAGATCGTCTGGGAAGGGGTGCCGCAACTTACCTACGAGGACGCGATCAACGCGGCCGCTGCAGCAGGCAAACTGCCTTGTGTGATCGGCGTTGACGGGCCATTCATTCCGAACTTCGTCTGGGCAGGTTATCTCCAACCGATTGACGAGTACTTGAACGACGACCTGCGCGCAGACTTGCTGCCCTCAGCGCTGAGTGAATACCAAGGCAAGACCTACGGTGTCGGACTGTACGAGAATGCTGTTGCCATCTGGGGCCGCCGTTCGGTGCTGGAGGAAGCCGGTGTCCGGATTCCAGAGGGCCTTGACGATCCATGGACGCGGGAGGAGTTCGATCAGATTCTCGAGGCCTTCGGTGCCATGGATGAGTACGACTACGCGATCGAGATGACCACCTTCTACCAGCACGAGTGGTGGCCGTATGCCTACTCTCCGTTCCTCCAGAGCTTTGGCGGTGACCTGATTGACCGTGACACCTACCTGACTGCCGAAGGTGTACTCAACGGGCCGGAAGCGATCGCCTGGGGCGAATGGTGGCAGAACTTGTTCCAGAGCGGCCTAGCAGATCCCAACGCAGCCGATGACCAGAGTTTCGTCCGGGGCCGTGCCCCGCTCCAGTGGCAGGGGAACTGGTGGTACCCGACGCTTCACCAGGCCTGGGGTGATGACCTGATCATCATTCCGCCACCTGACTTCGGATACGGCCCGAAGATCGGCGGGG
>DYGJ01000059.1:3268-6128 GCA_020724765.1 Thermotoga sp.
CTGGCAGTGCGCAATACCCAGCGCTTGCGAGCATCCAGAGGGGGCCTGGGCTTTCATTGAGTACATGTTGATGCCGGAGAATGTGGCGGCGATGTCTGACGCGACGGGCCTTATTCCCTCGCGCCTCAGCGCAGCCCCGATGACGGAGCTCTACAGCGAAGACGGTCCGCTCACTGTTCTGACCGAGTTCTCTCACGCATGGGCAGTCCTCCGCCCGCCGACGCCAGCGTACGGAGTCATTCGCAACGAGTTCCGCAAGGCAGCGCAGGCGATCGCCAATGGCGCTGATGTTCGGGACTCACTGGATGACGCCGTGGACATCATTGATGCGGACATCAAGGCCCATGATGGCTACGGGTTTGGCAGCTAGTTCGTAGGTACTCGCGGCGGAGGGTGATGTCCGACATCATCTCTCCGCCGCTTCTTGTTATGCTAACGCTCGCGGAATCCATTAACGGGAATATGCTCGTCTAGTTGGCGAAGAACTCATGGCAGTCGCCGAAAGAGATTCCGGTGCCAGACCTTGCCCTTCTGGCTCATCTGCAGGGAGGTCGGTGTGCTGCGCTGAGCATCTCTGGAAATGGAATCTCTTTCAAGCCACGGGAGCATGTCGGACAGGCAGATTGGATGCAGGGTGGCCTCGGTGAACAGAGTCCGTTGCCTGCGTGCGGAACCACCACGAGCATGGGCCGGCGCATACTGGCAGCCTAGCGTCACGCAGGTGTCGGGAGATCAGAGGGTCCCTATGCACGAGGTCCGTTGTGGCTAGGCACCGGTCTGGAAAGCTTCAACATGGCCAAGAGTAGTCCGCGCCGGAGCGATGCGATCTACGGATGGCTGATGGGGGCACCTGCATTCCTCGGTGTGTTCACCTTCATCATCTTACCCTTCATCATCGCAATTGCCCTTAGCCTGACCAATGCCCGGCTTATTTCGCCGACAGCACCGGAGTTCGTGGGGCTGGGCAACTACGATCGGCTCCTGAGTGTCACGATACTTCGTTTGAACCCACTCAGAGACGAAGCCAGCGGCAGGCTACTGAGAGACTCGGAAGGAAAGCTGGAGTTCCCGCGTTCGAGGAGCATCCTGCGGTCCGAAGAGCGCTACGAGGGATTCTTCGAGTGGTTCACTGTGGACATCGGCGACAAACGGTACGTCATTGCCGCGAAAGATCCGGTCTTCATGAGGTCGCTCCGCAATAACCTGTTCTTCGCCTCGGTGGTTGTGCCTCTGCAGTCGTCTCTGGCTCTTGCCCTTGCACTACTCGTGAACCAGAGGATCCGAGGCGCTCGGCTCTTCCGTACCATATACTTCAGCCCAGTTGTCACGTCAATCACGGTGATGTCTGTAGTCTGGATATTTCTCTACAACAAGGACGCCGGACTCATCAATCAGTTCGTAAACTGCATCAGTGCCGGGCAGCTTGGATCAGTCAACTGGCTGGGCGATGTCCGCTCAGCAATGTGGGCGATCATCATCCTCTCAATCTGGCACGCAGCCGGTTTTCAGATGGTCATCTTCCTGGCGGGCCTGCAGAGCATCCCGGAAATCCTATACGAAGCAGCCAGCATCGACGGGGCAAATGCCCGCCAGCGGTTCTGGTACGTCACACTGCCCGGCCTGCGGAACACCAGTGTCTTTGTCGTCATAATCACGACCATCTTTTCGTTCCGTCTCTTCACACAGGTTCGGATAATGACGCAGGGTGGCCCCCGCGACAACGCGACGTCCAGCGTTGTCTTTCATGCGGTAGAAGAAGGTTTCCGAGCTGGGCATGTCGGCTATGGCTCGGCTATCTCAGTGGTTTTCTTCCTGATAGTCCTCTGTATCTCCTTGATACAGCGCTTCGCGTTGCGGAACTCGGGAGGGGAGTAACACATGTCCCCGATTCCTCAGAACTGCCAGGGGCGAGACACCCCGTCTACCGCCGGTCGAAACTGGATAAGACACCTAGGGCATGTGCTGGACTATGTGCTGCTAACCGGAATAGCGTTCGTCTTCCTCTTCCCAATCGTGTTTATGGTGATTTCGTCATTCAAGCCGAGCACCGTCATCTTCCGAGATGTCAGGTCGCTGGACGCATTCCTGCCGACGACTTTCACTCTGGAAAACTACGACCGTGTCTTTGCTCGAACGAATTTCGCCAGATTCATGTTCAACTCGGCAGTAATCTCCACCGTAACGGTGTTGCTTAGCCTGATTGTGAACAGCATGGCAGCTTATGCCTTGGCACGCCTGCGCTGGCGGGGACAAGCGCTTGTTCTGACGATCATCATCGCTCTGCTGACTGTTCCCTTCGAGGCGATAGCGATCCCGCTGCTGTTCCTGGTCAACAGACTGTTCTGGCCTGTGCTTGCAGTGGACGGTGGGAACTTGACCATCAGCATGCAAGAGTCATGGCTGAATACGCTTCACGTTCAGATCGTTCCGTTTGTGGCGGATGCCTTCTCGATCTTCCTGTTCTATCAGTTCTTCCTCGATATCCCGCGTGAACTAGACGAGGCGGCCCTTGTCGATGGCGCCAGTCCATTCCTGATCTACTGGCGATTGATCGTGCCGCTGTCACGGCCCGTGTTTGCGACAGTGGCGATCCTTCAGTTCCTGTTTCGCTGGAATGATTACTTGTGGCCCGCGATTTCGGTGCAGAGTGAGAAGGCCCGCCCACTTACGGTAGGCATAGCGACGTTCTTCGGACAGAATACAGATTGGGGACAGATACTGGCTTACGCCTCGATGATCACTGTGCCAGTTCTGATCGTCTTCCTTCTGTTTCAGCGTGGCTTCATCCGAAGTATTGCCTCGAGCGGACTCAAGGGCTGATGTGCATTGCGGGATAGCAGAAGACACCGACAGGGGAGGA
>DYGJ01000059.1:6138-11111 GCA_020724765.1 Thermotoga sp.
CAATGCTCATACGAGATGTCCGAACAAGACACTACCGCATTCCTCTGCGGACCACGGTGATAGATTCCACTCATGGCGAGATCTCGGAATTCGAAGTCATTTGCGTGCTACTCGATACGGAAGAAGACAGACAGGGAGTCGGATATACTTACACTATTGGTCATGGGGGCGCGGCGATCTGCTCATTGATCGATCGGGCGCTGAAGCCGATCCTGCTTGAAGCAGATTCGAGAAGCATAGAGCGGATCTGGGAACAGATGTGGTGGGAGCTGCACTACGTCGGCCGGGGCGGCCTGGCGTCGTTCGCGATCTCGGCTGTAGATATCGCCTTGTGGGATCTAAAGGGTCACAGAGAGGGGGAGCCTCTGTGGCAGCTTCTAGGGGGCTGCTCAAGAACAGCCAAACCATACGCGGGCGGCATAGATCTTCACCTTCCTACAAACGAGCTGCTCCGCGAGATCGCAGCGAACCTGGACGGGGGCTTTCGAGCGATCAAGATGAAAGTAGGTCTCACTGAGCTCAGAGATGATATTGACCGTGTCCGAGCGGTCCGAGAACTGATTGGCCCAGATGTTCTTCTAATGGTTGATGCCAATATGAAATGGAGCGTAGAGACAGCCATCCGCGCTGCACGACAACTCCGTGAGTACGACGTGTTCTGGCTAGAGGAACCGACGATTCCTGACGATGTTCGTGGACATGCGAGAATCGCACGAGAGGGTGGGCTGCCGATAGCTGTGGGCGAGAATCTCCACACTATCTATGAGTTCAGGCACATGATCGAGAGAGGAAGAATCTCGTTTCCCGAACCAGATGTCTCAAGCATTGGCGGTATCACGAACTGGATGCGGGTGGCGAAATTCGCGTATGCTCACAACCTTCTGGTCACAACGCACGGCGTTCACGAGCTCCATCTTCATTTGCTGGCCGCAATCCCCAATGCTTCTTTGTTGGAGGTACACGGCTTTGGGCTGGAGAGGTTCATCATTGATCCTCCAGTTCTCTCTGAGGGCATCATGACCGCTCCTGACAAGCCTGGGCACGGAGTCGAGTTCGATTGGAGCGCGCTTGAAGTATATCGTGTAGGTCCTTGACCGTGGACTCTGTGCTGTGTGCTCCGGGGAACGTGAAAACGAGGAGGGGCCTGAGGACCAACAGTGCTCGCCTGCCAACACGCGCCTGGCCTACCCAGAGCCGACTCAAAGTACGTGATGCGTTTCGTGCTGCAAGGACCTACGCCATCGGCCAGAGGTCTTTCGCTATGGGAAGGAGAACGTTCGATGACCGTCAGCAGGTCTAGGGGGATTGAGCCAGAGGAGTACCCTCTGGCACTCGGTGAGCAGCAAGCGGCGTTGCAGGCAAGCCAAGCCGTCAGGCACTTCGCAGTTGCGCGTGAGCATCTGGGTGCCGATCCCTATCGGCCTCTATATCACTTATCGCCTCCCTATGGGATCATGAACGATCCGAACGGGCTTTGTGAGTGGCGTGGCAAGTATCATCTATTCTACCAGTTCAGTCACGAACATGGCGATCGCGTTCATTGGGCCCATGTCGTAAGCGACGATCTTATCCATTGGCAGGATATGCCTCTCGCGCTTCATCCAACTTTCGAGCGGGACTGCTTCAGCGGTCAGACTCTGGTTGAGCCAGATCGTGTGATCGCCATGTATCATGGCACCGAAGCTGGTAACTGCATCGCAACCGCATCAGACCCCCTGCTGCTCAACTGGAAGAAGCACCCCAGAAACCCAGTCATCCCGATTGTCCCGGTAGACGAGCATGGGGCTCCTTACCGCGTTTTCGATCCCTGCTTGTGGAAGGAAGGCGATCACTACTACGCTCTGTCAGGCACATACAAGGACGGTGCCTTTTTGAATGACTGCCGGAACGTGGAGCACCTCTTCGAGTCTGAAGACCTAGAGACGTGGAGACACCTGGGACCGCTCGTAGAGGACGGCTTCTTCACGGAGCCGGGTGAGGACGGCGCGGTCCCCAATTTCTGGCCTGTCGGAAACGGCAAGTACATGCTTCTGTTCTATAGCCACAAGCGCGCTGCGCAGTACTACATAGGCGTCTATGACCCGACCACGCATCGATTCGCCCCAGAGTCGCACGGCCGTCTGAACTATGGCCCCATCCGAGTGGGTAGTCTGCATGCACCGTCCGCCACCGTCGACAGCAGGGGGCGCCTCCTTGGGATCTTCAATGTGCAGGACGGGCGGGCGACTGCAGGTTGGAGCAATCTCATGACGCTGCCACGTCGGTTCTCGCTGGATGCCAACAACAACTTGCTAATTGATCCCATCGATGCAGTTGAGTCACTGCGATTCGACCACATCCATCTGGAGGCCAGAGTCATCCCAGCCAATGACGAAGTGGTGCTAGCGGGTGTTCAGGGCAAGGCGATGGAGATCGAAGCGGTCATCGATCAGGCTGCCGCGCGCGAGGTGGGTGTCTGTGTCCTCCGTTCACCTGATGGCAGCGAAAAGACCCGCATCTCGTTGTTCCGACAGGTCGACACGATACGAGGACACAGCGCTCTGCAAATAGACGTCTCAGCGGCCTCTGTTGGTCACGAGGTTCTCGCACGAACACCCGAGACCGGCCCCGTGGCGATTGAAGAAAGGGAGCCGCTTCACTTGAGGGTTTTTGTGGACCGAAGCATTGTGGAGGTCTTCGCGAACGGGCGTCAGTGTCTATCCCTGCGCGCGTATCCTGAGCGAGACGACAGCCGGGGGGTATCCGTCTTTGCCAGGGGAGCGGATGCAAAGCTCATCTCACTCAGTGCTTGGCAGATGCGTAGTATCTGGCCGGAGCTGAGGGGACGCGAGGGAGACTAGATCCAGGATCCCGTCATTCAGTGCGGGGTGCCCACCCGGGCGGCGGTGAATGGCTGCAGACATGTACAACGGGAGACGCTGTAGCAGAATCGGGACATCTCGTCCACTGCAGCAGCACGAATCCTGTTGAGTGACCCCGGACTCATACCTTGGCAGTCTGGAAGGCAGGCCAGTGGAGTGCCTTCTCACCTGTCAGAAGTGACAAGGGCAATGGTGGCGTAGAGAGGAACGCAGGGCGAATCGTGGCACGATGTTCGACGAGGGTGAGCCGAGCTCACGAACCGTTTACTCGCGGAGCGATGGATGGCTCCGTTATCAGAGGGAGAATCCCAGTGGCGAAGACCTTCCGCTTTGAAGTGGGTGGATTCGAGTGCGTCTCAATCAGTGACGGATACCAGCCGATTGGGGCCGAATTGCTCAGACGGTTCTTTGCCGGGGCACCACTCCATGAATTGCACCAGGCGTTTCGAAAGCACGGTATTGAGCCCGAGTATATGGACCTCGCGTGTAACTGCCTGCTGATAGACACTGGAGCCTGCAGAGTGCTGGTTGATACCGGCGGTGGGCCCTTCTTCGATCCCCACCTTGGAAACCTCGTCCCGGGTCTACAAGCGGAGGGCATCAATCCACAAGACATCAACATCGTTGTGCTGTCACATGGGCACCGCGATCATGTCGGCGGCTGTATTGACAGGAATGGCGGTCAAGCCTTCCCAAACGCCCGCTATGTGATGGCACGTGGTGAATGGGAGCACTGGACGAATGAGCCTGATGAGACAGCGCTGGATGCCAATACGTCGCGCGAGCTTTCGTTCGTTCGAGATAACCTTCTGGCGATCGAAGATCGACTTCATCTTCTAGAAACGGATGCCGAGATCGTACACGGAATCCGAGTCTTTTCTGCACCGGGGCACACGCGCCATCATGTTGCTGTGGAGGCGACGTCTCAGAACAAGCACCTGATTTGCGTCGCTGATGCAATGGATCACCCGATTCACGTCGAACACGTCAGCTGGCACGCTGAATGGGACGAACTGGCCGAACAAGGAATCGAGACTCGGCGCAACCTGTTGATGCGCGCCGTCGGGCGAGCTGCGCTGGTACACGCTTATCACTTCCCGTTTCCGGGCGTGGGGTTCGTTCGCGAGGACGCTGCCGGTTGGTGCTTCGAGTCGCTCAAACCAGGCAATTCGATCTGAGAATGCCTCTTTCGGGCTAAAGTCATGACCGAGAAATGAGCCGCTGGCATCGGTGACGAAGGGAATCGGCTTGGCGACAAGGATGTCGTCAGCAGAAGGCCAGATCCAGCAGAGAGGTACGCGATGAGACTAGCAGGAAAGGTCGCCATTGTCACGGGAGCGGCATCCGGCATAGGATACGCCACCGCCAAGCGTTTCGCAGAGGAGGGCGCACGGGTGGTAGTGGCAGATGTCAATGTGCGAGAAGGTAACGCCTGCGCCAGCCAGATCGCTGCGGCAGGCGGTCAGGCCATCTTTGTCGAAACTGATGTCGGTAAAGAGCCTGACCTGAGAAGAATGGTCGAATCTGCCTTCTCGACTTACGGCGGATTGGACATCTTGCATAACAATGCCTACTGGGCAGAGCCCGGAACTGCCATCGAAACGACTATTGAGAACTGGCAGCACACGCTTGACGTTACGTTGCGTGCTGTGTGGCTGGCATCCAGCCTGGCGGTTCCCTATCTGCGCAGGCGTGGCAGAGGCGTAATACTGAATACGGCTTCAGTCCACAGCATTGTTGGGCTGCCAGGCCATGCCGCCTACCAAGCCGCGAAGGGGGGTGTGATGTCTCTGACGCGAGCGCTAGCGCTTGAGCTCGCGCCGGAGATCAGAGTCGTCGCAATTCTGCCTGGTTCGATAGATACACTGCCTGTGAGGGACGATCCGCGAAACCGGATTGAGGAATTCCTAGCGAACGTCCCGATGGGAAGGATCGGTCAACCAGAGGAAATTGCCAGCGCTGCGGTATTCTTGGCGTCAGATGAGGCTGGTTACATCACAGGAACCGGCCTGGTTGTCGATGGTGGGTACACCGCCCGGTGAGCTGACGCCCTGCCGCGTACCCCCAAAAAACTCCGCGCATTCGTGAATTGAGCGGCCAATATCCCCAATC
>DYGJ01000060.1:0-6549 GCA_020724765.1 Thermotoga sp.
GCCCCCTCGACCCGGAGAAGCTGCGCGCGGTGCTGGAGGGGTTCGAGTTTCGCACGGCCCTCGCCGAGCTGTCCCTCGACCGTCCGGCAACGCCGGACGGGACGTACGAGCTCGTTACGACCGACGAGGCGTTCACCGCCCTGCTCGCCGTGCTGCGCGGAGCCGAGGAGTTCGCGCTCGACCTGGAGACGACGAGCACGGATCCCCTCGCCGCGGAGATCGTGGGGATCTCCCTTGCCGTGGACCCTGACCGGGCGTGGTACATCCCCGTCGGGCACACCTACCCCGGCGCCCCGGCCCAGCTCCCGCTGCGCCGCGTCCTCGATGGGCTGCGGCCGCTCCTCGCGGGCGAGGCGCCGCGGGTCCTCGGCCAGAACCTGAAGTACGACCTCCAGGTCCTCGCCTCTCACGGGATCGAGGTTCGCGGGGTCGCGTTCGACGCGATGATCGCCCACTGGCTTCTCCGGCCCGACGCGCCGGCTCACGGGCTGGACGCCATCGCCCGCTCCGAGCTCGGGGTTCGCGTCCAGAGCTACAAAGAACTTCTGGCGATGGGAGGGGAGACGGGGATCGCCGAGGTGCCTGTGGACCGCGCCGCCCGCTACGCCGGCGAGGACGCGGCGGTGGTGTGCCGGCTGCGGCCGGGCCTGACGGCCAAGCTCGAGGAGGCGGGGCTGGCGAAGCTGTTCGCCGAGGTCGAGATCCCCCTCGTCGAGGTCCTGCGGGCGATGGAGCGGCGGGGGGTTCTGCTCGACGCGGACGCCCTTTACGCGCAGGGCAAAGAACTCGCCCTCCTCATCGAACGGGTGCGGGACGAGCTGTTCGCCCTCGCCGGCGGGCCGTTCAACCCCAACTCCACGCCCCAGGTGCGCGAGATCCTGTACGGAAAGCTGAAGCTCCCCGTGCTCGGCAGGCGGAAAACCGGCCCCGCCACCGACGCGTTCGTCCTCCGCGAGCTCGCCGCGCACCACGAGTTCCCGGGAAAGCTCGCCGCGTACCGCGAGCTGGAGAAGCTGCGCAACACGTACATCGAGAAGCTGCCGACCTACGTCCATCCCCGCACCGGGCGGGTCCACACGTCGTGGAACCAGACCGGGACCGCCACCGGCCGCCTGTCGTCCTCCGACCCGAACCTCCAGAACATCCCCGCCGCGCACGAGGCGGGGGTGGACATCCGCAGCGCGTTCGTCGCCCCGCGTGGGCGGGTGCTGCTTGGGGCCGACTACTCCCAGATCGAGCTCCGCGTGCTCGCCCACATGGCCGGCGACGAGAACCTGATTGCGGCGTTCGTGCGGGGAGAGGACCTCCACCAGCGCACCGCGGCGACCCTGTTCGACGTCCCGCCGGAGCGGGTGGACGGTCGGATGCGCACCATCGCGAAGCGGGTCAACTTCGGGATCCTGTACGGGATCAGCCCGTACGGGCTGGCGCGCGACCTCGGGATCCCCCAGGCCGAGGCGAAAGGGCACATCGACCGGTTCTTCCACGCCTACCTCAAGGTCGGCCCGTTCTTGGAGGGGCTCGTCGCCGAGGCGCGGAGGACCGGCTACGCGCGGACCCTTCTCGGCCGGCGGCGGCCGGTCAACCTGGCGGCGGAGCGGCTGCCGCTGGCCGGTGCGGGCGGGTACGAAGAGCGGAACGCGATCAACACCCCGATCCAGGGCTCGGCGGCCGACCTCATCAAGCTCGCCATGCTGCGACTCCACGCGGCGTGGCGGGCGGGCGAGCTGCCGGCGGAGATGATCCTCCAGATCCACGACGAGCTCGTGTTCGAGGCCGACGAAGGCGACGCCGGCCGCGCTGCGGGAGTGATCAAGGAGGTCATGGAACGGGTCGCCGAGCTCAGCGTCCCCCTCGCTGTCGACGTCACGATCGGCCGCCACTGGGGCGAGATCTAGCTTCCCCACCTCCACCTGAGGGGAAGGGGGACGTAGCGTCGGGCTTCATGCCCGACGCCCGTTGATTCCGGGTGATGCTGGGCACACCTGATCGGCGCGAATGAGGTGGGGTCTGTCCCGTATCCCCTCTCTCCAGTGTGGGAGAGGGATGGGTGAGGGGGGCGTCAGGCCTTCTGGCACCCTGGGCAGGTGTAGATGCCCCCGCCCATGTACGCCTCCTTGCGGAGGAGCGATCCGCACGCCGGGCACGGTTTCCCCACCGTGTGTTTGCTGAGCACGGTCGCGTACCCGCCGGGGTCTCCGAACAGGTCGCGCTCCGTGTCCCGGCCCCCCTGCTCCATCATCGCCGCGAGCACCGTCTTCACCGCCCGGAACAGGGCGTCGAGCTCCGCGTCGGAGAGCGTCCCCATCTTGCGCTTGGGGTGAGCGCGCGCCGTCCACAGGATGTCCTGGAGGGCTCCGTTCCCCAGCCCGGGGATCCGCTGCTCGGTGGCGAGGAACGCCTTCGCCGACAGCTTCGGCGTCCCCGCGTCGAAGAGCGAGTCGAAGTACGAGCGATCGAACGCATCGAGGAGGGGCGACGGCCGGTCCTTGGCGCAGTCGTACTCGATGGAGCCCGCCTTCTCCCCGCGCGGGAAGCAGAAGAACCCGCCCCACATCTGGGCTGTCGCGCTGAGCGCGGTTCCGTCCGCGAGTTCGAGGAGGAGCTGGTGCTTGGCGGGCCGGGGTTCCCGTTGCGCGTGGTAGCGGATCGGGGCGCCGATCGCGAGCACCCGGTCTTCGACCTCGATCTCGACCGTGGCCCCCACGCCGCTGGCGCGGCCGATCGTCTTCCCCGCCAGGTGGTCGTTGTACGCAGCCGGGTCGCCCGTGTACCAGGCGAACCTGTGGGGAGACGCGTTCGCCACCGCGCGGGCGATCCGCGTTCCAGTAACCGTCGCGTTGACCTGCTCCGCGATCACCGCTGCCTCCGGTAGCTCGATCATGGCGAGTCCTTCACCGCATGATACCGCGCCTGTCATGTCCTCCCGGGCAGCCGGCGGTCAAACTCTACGCCCCCAGCGCAGCCGATGCGACTCGGCTATGCCGGGACCCTAAGAATGAAGGTCTGACCCGGGCGCATGGTTCCCGTGGGAGTTGCCTCAGCGAAGCTCGGAATCGGACTCGTGGGGGAGACCGTGCTCACCAGCCGCTGGCTACCCGTTGGCAGAGCGACTCAGGCGGTACAGTGGCTGCGGAGGTGAAAGGATGGCGATCAAGCTGCTGGAGCAAGCGTCCACCAAGGCAGCAAAGCTACCCGAAGACGACCAGCGAGCCGTCGTCGAGTGCATCTTAGGGGAACTCCTATCGGAGCGTCGGTGGCAGGAGACCTCCGCCGCATCTCGCTGCGAACTGGGCCGCCTGGCCGAAGAGGCTCAAGCCGGGCTCTACGCAGGGAAGACAAGACCGCTGGGATTCGCAAGAGCCAAGCCTTGCCTCCCTGGTGGCCTGTACCATGGCCGAAGCCAAGCAAGAATGAGGTCTTGCCCCTTGCCTTTGGGCGTCGTCATGAGCAATGGTGGACCATCTCAAAGAGGGCGGGAAACCCGAAACACCGCGCACATGAGACAAGACATACTGCGAGACCTCCGTGAACGCTCCGGCAGGGCTGTGGCCCATTACTGGAAGACACGGGCGGGACAGAGGGACAAGCAGAAGCTGACCGGGAAGGCTGACCAGGGACTGCGCAGCGCAGTGACCGGCGGTGCACAGATGGATGGTTTCATCGACCTCTTCACCGAACTCATCACGGATTCCGGTATTCCCGAGCTGTACGTCTTCAGGAAGAAGGCGGTCGAGCTTCCGGGGTTCTTCCGTCCCACCAAGGAATGGGACCTGCTTGTCGTGCGTGAGGAGAGGCTTCTCGTTGCCATCGAGGCAAAGTCACAGGTCGGCCCATCGTTCGGCAACAACTTCAACAATCGGACCGAAGAAGCGCTGGGAAGCGCCCTTGATCTATGGACTGCTTACCGGGAACGCGCCTATCTGACAAGTCCCCAGCCATTTGTGGGTTACTTCTTCATGCTGGAAGACTGCGAGGCATCCAACCGGTCGGTCAGGGTGCAGGAGCCGCACTTCAAGGTGTTCCCGGAGTTTGTGGGTGCTTCGTATCTGCGCCGCTATGAACTCCTCTGTCGGAAGCTCGTGCTTGAGCGACACTACACGGCAGCGGCCTTCATCTCCGCGACGGCTGACGGTGGAATCCAGGGACGTTTCTCAACACCAGCCGAAGATCTCTCTCGAACGCTTCGCCCGAGTCCTTGTGGCCCATCTGCGGGCGCTGGGGTAACCACATGGAGATGACCGTTCATAGACTGATCAACGGCGATGCGCGGGATCTATCCTTCCTCAGCGACGCTTCGGTTCACCTCGTGGTAACCTCGCCCCCCTACTGGAACCTCAAGCGGTACAACGAACACCCTGGCCAACTCGGCCACATCCAGGATTACGAAGCGTTCCTGTTCGAGTTAGAGAAAGTCTGGAGGCACGTCTACCGAATCCTTGTTCCCGGTGGCCGTCTGGTGTGCGTCGTCGGGGATGTCTGCGTCGCGAGGCGCGATTTCGGACGCCACCTTGTGTTTCCACTGCACGCCGACATCTGTGTTATGTGCCGGCGCATCGGATTCGACAACCTCAACCCAATCATCTGGCACAAGATCGCAAACGCCTCCTATGAGGTCGAGAACGGGTCCAAGTTCCTTGGGAAGCCCTACGAGCCGAACGCCATCATCAAGAATGATATTGAGTTCATACTGATGCAGCGGAAGCCGGGCGGGTACAGGAAGCCAACGAATAGGCAGCGAGAGGCAAGCCGGATTGCCAAAGATGACTTCGACCGATGGTTCCAGCAGACATGGAGTATCACGGGTGCATCTACCAAGCAGCATCCCGCCCCGTTCCCATTGGAACTTGCCACACGTCTTGTTCGCATGTTCTCCTTCACCGGTGACACCGTGTTGGACCCGTTCTGCGGTTCCGGGACCACAATGGTCGCGGCACTGCGGACGGGCCGAAACAGCATCGGTGTTGAGATCGACCCGGAGTATTGCCGGATGACGGCGCGCTACCTGAAGGCTGAGACCGCCGACCTTTTCTCAACCACGAAGCTCCTGTTTGAGAAGGCAGCTACCGAAACGGCGAGCCATGTAAAGGAGGATCCCGCCCTATATGAAGTCCGACCGGCCAGGAAGAGACTTGAATAGGCAAGAACCGCATGCAGCGGATGGCGCCTCACGCCGCAGCTGATGCTGGGCGTTAGGCCGCGATAGGAACACGGGAGGCGTTCCAGTGATGCCTGCACCGCTAGCAAGCGAGATCCTGCGATCACTGAATCGTGAGGTCATCAACCAACTCGACCTCGCGGCGGCGGTCCAGCATCCTGATGAGAGCGGCCGGGCGCGGGAGCAGATCATCTCTCGATCACCAACAACGTCCGACCGCATGATACGCCTGCCACGTCATCCCGGTCACCCAGGGCAGCCGGCGCCCACACACCCCGTGCACCCAGCGGAGCGGATCTGGCTCTGCTGTGCCGGTCCGGAACCTCGGGAATGAGGGTCCGACCGCGGCGCATGGCGGTCTTGCCGTTGTGACGGGGGCACGCTACGATTGCCCGCGATGAGAGGAAGGGAAGCCGGCGACTATGCGCGGCCGTTGGGCGAATTGGTGGAGCGTGCGGCTGAACAGTGGTACATGCCCGCTCCGCCTGGACGCCATCGCATCCCTCCCGAGCTCTGCTTCGAACAGACAATCCATGACTTGTCGGATGATGCGTACGATCTCCTGGCCAGGATTGCGGACCTCCACCTGGCTGCGGATGGTGCCGGTGGCCTCACCGCTCGCGCGCTTTCGGATGAGCGAACGGGGAGTGCCTGGCACGGCAGGGGAGACTCGACCGAAGGAACCCAAAGGACGCTGAAGATGATCGCCGTATGTGAGTTCGGGCTGGGCATCCTGCTGCATGCGCCACCTGCGGTGCGGGAAGAGCGTTTTGGACTACTCGCTCGCGCATGTGGAGTAACCCCGTCCGAACTCGACGAGTTCCGATTGCTCTGGCAGCACCTACGCAGGACGATCGAAGAGGAGGGACAGCGTGAACGATAGCCGGCGATGCTGGAACGAGCCCTGTCAGCGGGAGGTCAAGCCGGATGCCTGGATCTGTACTAACCCCGCTTGTCTCAAGCCCCTCAAGATCCCTGGCCACGAGGATCTGGATATTGTCGGGGGGTGTGGTATAGGCCAGTTCGGCACAACATACCGTGTGCGCAATCGCAGGACGGGGGAGGAGCGCGCCGTCAAGATGTTCCATCCGCACGCAGAGATCAGCGACCCAGCATCCATGAAGGAGTTGCACACGATACTAGATGTTCCAGAGCACGCCAACCTGGTGAAGTACGACAAGTTCATGTCCAATCAGAAGTTCCTCGTCATGGAGTACGTGCCCGGTGGCAACTTGTACGACCGAGTGCGGCGTGATCCTGGCCAAGTGCGTAAGCACTACCGGGAGTTGGTTAAGGGGATTGCTGCCGGCCTGCGTGCGCTGCACCTAAGAACCCCCCCGATTGTCCACCGCGACTTGAAGCCACAGAACATCCTCATAGACGACCGGGAG
>DYGJ01000060.1:6559-11048 GCA_020724765.1 Thermotoga sp.
GGAGGGCGAGTGGGTTGCGAAGATAGCCGATTTTGGGCTCTCCAAAGTCTGCTCGGGCGGGGCTGTCCCTAAGAGCAAGGTGGGCTCGCTAGAGGTAATGGCCCCGGAAGTGCTGGCTTCTCTCCCCGACGAAGCCTACGATGCCCTGGTAGACCTCTGGGCGGTGGGGGTTAACCTGTTCTTCATCTGGACCGGGGAGTTCCCGTTCGCCTCCGAGAGCCCCTCGGTAACCCGGAAGCGAATCGCCGCTACTGACTATCCGGACCCCGCGAGTGTAGATCCGGCGAACCCCATCCCTGGAACAGTGCGGACGCTGATCGAGAAGCTCCTGACGCTCCCGGAGGAGCGGTGCCGTCTGATGGGAAGCAGCCAGCAGCTCCTTGAGGCTGTGACCGAGTCGGCCGCACCGCAAGGGGTGCGTCCAGAGGCGTATCCGCTCGAGACTTACGCTCTTCAGATCCAGCGTCTCTACGGTGACATCAACGCCGGGGAGCATCCTTCCCTTCTGCTTTATCGCGCCAGCGATGACCTGCCATCCCTCGTCAACGCGCTGTTCGAGAACAGGCCGGCTGACTACGAGCGCGAGTTGAAGTCTGCTGCGCCCAAGATTCTGGCATGGCTGCTAGCCATACTGGATGTCGCTGGGCTCCCCCTCTTCCCCGTTGTGTACTCGAAGTACCCGGACGCGTGTCCCCGCTGTGGAGAGAAGCCTTGCTCACGGCAGCACACAATGACGAGTGCGGATGTTGAGGCTCGGCTCATTACGGAGATCATCGCGAACGGTGGCCGGCTGGCCACCCCCCCTGTCGGCTGGCCTGGCACAGGGACGTTCGAGGGGCTGGCGTCCTTCTTCCGGACCGTCTACCCCAACTCCTCCCTGGAAAAGGTGATGACTCTCGCGAAGCTCTACTCCGAGTGTAGTGAAGCCTCCAAGAAGTTCCTGAAACTTGCCGCAAAGGGTGCCGAACCGGAAAGGGCTTTGTGGGGCGACTTCGGGGCGATCTTGGAGCTTGCCGACGTGTTCGCCTGGTTCTTTGCGCTCTACAACTCCATCACCTGGGAGATCGGGGAGTTCGAGGCCGCGTTCTGGTCTAGGTACAGGGCGTGTCCAAAGTGCCAACGTCTCCCATGCAACGGTTGCATCAGGCATGACTTGAGGCGCGAGGAGGTTGAGTTCCGTACCAGGCTGCACCGTCGTGCTCCGGATAACCCGCGATGACGGCGAGAGGCAGGTTCATAGTCTTCGAGGGGCTAGATGGATCCGGTAGCACAACCCAGGCTCGGCTGTTGGCTCGCTGGCTGGCCGATCGCGGCATTGCCGTTGAGTCAACCAGGGAGCCGACAGACGGACCGTTCGGCGCGATTGTCCGCCTGGCCTTGAGAGGTAGGCTCTCGTTGTCCCCCGAGGCACTGGCGTTGGCGTTTGCGGCTGACCGTCGTGATCACCTTGTGTCGATGGCGTCTGTGCCGACTCCTGCCGTCAGCGGCGGAGAGCATGGCCGCTCTAATACGGTTCGGCTCGCGCCACAAGGGATAGTCCCGTGGCTGGAGGCTGGTCGTTGGGTCGTGGCGGATCGTTATGTGTTGTCGAGCCTCGCATACCAGTACGCCCAGAAGGCTGATGCCGCGCATCTCGAGTGGCTGAAGGAGCTCAACCGCGGGATTGTCCCGCCGGATGCCACGATCCTAATCAGTACGCCGTCCGAGGTGTGCTGGGAGCGACTCCAGAGTCGCTCTCTCCATCTCGAGTTGTTCGACTCCCCGGCGAGTCTGCGTGATGTTGAGCAGAGGTACGATATCGCCGTCCGGCACGCGCGTGAGATGGGACTACTGGGCGCGTTTCACGCTGTAGCTGGAGACCGCTCAGTGGAACACGTAAGCCAGAAGATCACGCGATTCCTTGTCTCGGTGTTCCCGGAGCTCGGGCTTGGTGCTAAGGCGTCCGTATGAGCCAACCACGCGACGGGTGGTGTACGGGCAAGGCCACAGAATGAGAGTCCCGGGGTCAGATCTTGTCCCGTGCATGACATCGAGGTCATCGTTGAGACCAGATCGTCATTCCTACGGTTCCCACTTGGCCAGATCCGCTAGCCGTATTGGCGCCCTGCTCACTCCGCCGGTCCCAGCAGGAGGGTGTGACGCGTCGTGGAGCAGGTGGTGGGACTACTGCCGCCGGATCGCCTGAGCGGCTGAGAGGGCGAACGGGAATGCGGCCTTCTGTCGGGGGGCTTGGGCTATGACAAGCACAACGGGGAGCCCGTGGAACCGCCCGCGGAGTTCCCAGCGATCGCCCAACTGCTCGGCCTTCTCAGCCTGGGCGACGGAAGCCTTCGTCGCCGTGCCCGGAACGGCACGTGTCTTTCGTCGTGAGGGGTGTCGTGATTGCTCAGCGGTTTGGAGCAGTCCGCAACTCGACCCTAAGACCGAGGATCTGACCCCGGCGCCGCGATGGCAGGCTCTCTCGGGGGCCTCAGATCTCGAAGAGCTTCCCGACCTCCACCTTGACGTCAACGAGGCGGGTGACGAGTTGTCTAGCATCCCCTGCTGCCATTGCGGGAGAGATCTCCACCTGACGGATCAGCTCCTCGAGCGGGCGCGTGACGGTATGAGGCAATTGCAGCGCCTTCGCGTGGTGCAAGCTCGTCACAAGCCCGTGCAGGATCTTGGCCCTCTCTGAGCCGGCTGCCGCGATGGCGATGGACCACATTACGTCGTGTCCCACCCAGTATGCATGCCAGACTCTGTCAGTAGCCACAGTGCTCTCGCTATCTGGAGATCCAGCAGTTGGAGGGCGGGTACTGGGTGCTGGCGAAGACTCTGGCGTGCCTTGATCCCCCTCTGCGGGCTGCGCACCCCCGCGCGCGGGAGCAGACGTCTCCAGCGACAAGAGTGAGCGCCAGAGGCGCAGCTTGCTGATACCACGGATCTTCGCATCGATAGCTCTGCGGAAGAGCAAGAGGAACGCCAGCCCCAGCAGGACGAACCCGATCGGCCAGGCCACCACCCGCAGTACCTCATGCCCCATCTGTCACCTCACTGAGAGGCACTCCAGGCTCGCAGCCACCGCCTGCAGGCCAACCACGTGGAACCGCATCCTCCGGGAGAGCTGAAGCACACACACTACCTGCCAGAACCTGGCGCCCGTCGGCGTTGGCGACGGAGTGGTCCTCTGATTCGCCCTCTTTTCGCTGGCGCTGTCCCTGCGCATGACACAACTCCCAGTAAGCGCCGGCCATCAGAGCGCCTTCTTCAGGAGAGCATTGACCGTCTCCTTGATCCTTGCTTTCTCAATCTCAGGATCCTCCTCCTGCAAGTACTCAACCGCAGAGAGGTCGTCACCACGCTTACGGTTCTGCCTTGGTTCTAAGGCCTCAATCAGAACGGCCTCAACCGCAGGGACCAATCTGTCCGATCCGAACGTCCTGGGGAGTGAGCCCAGCTCCCCCTCGTCGGAGACCGGCAGGAGGCCGAACCAGGAGAACCTGTCCCACCGGGTGGAGAGGCGATCAGCCCCATGTTCGTATAGGCGTCTGCCAAGCGGTCTCTCAGCCGCACGTCCGACGTAAATCACCTCTCGTCCATCGTAGAGAAGGTAGATCCCAATCTGATTGCAGAAGTCAACAGGCTTTGCTCCTATCTGCTGCGCACCAAGCAGCCTGGGCTGCGTTGACCATTGGACGAACTCCCTTCTCCAGAACATGCCGAAGGAGGTTACTACCCCGTACTGCTTCTCTTCCTCAGGCACCTCCTCCACGTTCGGAGCCATAGGCATGGATTCGCCCGGGCGTCCTGGCCTGATGGCGTACTCTCCTTTTCCTGTTCTGATGAACGGTGAACGGTCGCCTTCTCTGTTGATGGACGTCGTCAAGTTGGCGCTGACCGTTGCGGCCGGCGTCGCCCCGATGCTGCGCCTGAGTCCGCGGACCACTATCTGCTCAGCGATGTCCTTGTAGTGCATGGAGGTTCCAGCTTCGTGGAGGACCCGCTCAATGGCCTTGCGCCAGGACACTTCTCTAGCCACAACACCTCCTCCCAGTGGGCGGAATCCTCCGGTTCAAGAACGCGCTCGCGGCCTCATCCGCCTCAGCAAATCCCTTCAGTCCCATGTCCTGCGGTCATCGCCCTTTCTCACCGCACCAAGTGCTCAGCATCATACATTACGGCCCGATCGCGGGACAAGTGACCCGTCGGTCTGCTGTGCCCCGGTAGGCGACGACCCGGTTTCCTTGGCTACGAAGCGATGAACCCCCGCGATGCTGGCGCAGCAGGCGGAGAGCTCCGGGGTCAGCCCCTCATTCTCAGGATTCTCACCTGGCTGCATCGACCTGATCCGGTTCCGCCCCGCAGATTCTGTCTGTCCCACGTGGCGGTTGCGGCGGGTTGTCGGACAGCAGGCGAGGCTATGATCGGCGGATCGCCTGAGCGGCTGCGACCGCGAACGGGAACGTGGCCTTCGGGGGGGCTTTGGAGGTGACGAGGACAACGGGGA
>DYGJ01000061.1:0-3626 GCA_020724765.1 Thermotoga sp.
CACCCGCTCGCTCGCCGCGGTCCCCGCCGGCGGGCCCAGATCGCGCTGGCGATTCGTGCGTTTCAGGATGGGTTCACGAACTACCGCGCGGAGTGAAGCGTTCTGTGCCGCCCTCTCCGAGGCGCTGCGCTCCGGGCGGCGGGCTGCTCAGATCCAGGCACACCGCACGTTCCGCCTCGAGCCGTGCCCTCTCTGTCAGGCCGTAGGGACAGCGCGGGAGCGAACGATCGCCCTCATCGCCGCTTCCCTCGGCGATCCTTCAATACGGAGGGCCTACGAGGTCGGGGACGGCCTCTGTCTGCGCCACCTCCCCGCCGCCGTGGCCCGTGCCAGACGGGATGAACTCCTCATCCTGATCCGCCCCGTACGGGCCCGGTTGGCAGTCTTGGAGTGGGAACTAGAGGAGTTCCTTCGCAAACAGAGCTGGACCGTGCGCTACGAGGCGATGGGACCGGAGCGCGGGGCGTGGCAGAAGGCCGCGCAATCCCTCTCCGGGATAGATCCTGCAGCATGATCTTCACGACCTCCCGCAACGAGATCCGACAGAGCATCGTCCGTAGCGAGCTCCGGATGAACCTCCTCCGGATCTGCTCCCGACAGCCGCGCACGATCCATGACCTCATCCACGCTCCCTCCTACCCCGGCATCGTGACGAGCCTGTTCACGATCCAGTCGGAGATCGGGGTAACGATCGAGCTGGGCGAATGCAAGAACCGAGAACTCCTCGTCCGGGTCGGCCACGTTCCGCACCCCACCGTCCCCCACGGTCATACGGAGCTCCTCCGCACTTCCCTCCTCGCGTTCCTCCTCACCCCGGAACTGGCCTACGCGGAGCCCGAGGCGTATGCCCTTTACCTCGATGCCTGGTTCGCTTCCCTTGCCGCCAGGGAGGATCCGGATCCGAAGGAGGGGGAAGCGCACGCCCTGCTCCTCGCGTTTCCCGAACTCGCCCACCGCCTGTGGTACGTGAGCGGACCGAGTGCAGAGCGCTGTGCCGAGCTCCCGTTCGATCTCACCGAGAGCGAGTGGATCCGCGTGTTCAACCTCTACCACTTGGCCGACCTCCCCACCCGATCGGTTCCCCTCGCGCTCCGGGAGTGGCTTGCCGCGGTGCGACGTCCTCCGTTGGCCCAAGGTTGGACGCGCCTCCGGGAGCACGGCTGGAGCCACCTGAAGGACTGGAAGGCACGTTGCTCCCTTCGTGCCTTGCACCTCCTGCGACGACGTCCTATCAACGGGAAACCTGTGCCCTACACGATCCCCCGCCTCGTTGGACCCGAGCTTATGGAAAACCGCCTCCAACCCTTCCGGCTGCTCTAGGAACCGCGTGCGGATGCTCAGGTCCGTCCCGGCGACAGGAGGGAGGACATCTCCCACAGCTTCGCCGTCCCGTTGCGGGGCGCGGGAGTGAGCAGGGCCTCATCGGGAGGGAGAACCACCGTGAGCATCTGGCCCCATCCCGAAGGTTCGCACCGAAAACCCGTCATCCCTCGATCCCGTGCGGGAACCCTCAACGACAAGAAGGCTCGAGCTGGCCATCGCTGGCACGGGCGAGGCCCAGTGGAGAGAATGGCAGAGAGATGGACCACCTACCTTCGCTCGACGCGCACGCGCACTTCGATCCCCGACGCACACCGGACGAACTCCAGGACGCGGGCGCGGTGCTCGCGATGACCCTGTCGCTCGACGAGGCCACGGGACGAGCCAACGCAGACCGTGAGCCGTTCATCGCCTGGGGCGTGGGCTGCCACCCGCGGAAGATCGAAGCCCAGGTCAAGTTCGATCCGGACCGGTTCGGTGCGCTCGCCGAACGGCTGCCGATCATCGGCGAGGTGGGGCTCGACACCCGCTGGTCGCGCGTCCCGCTCGACGTGCAGCTGAGGACGTTTCGGACAGCGTTTCAGGTGGCAGCCAAGCTATCGAGACCCGTGAGCATTCACAGCTACTCCGCGACGCGGCTTGTACTCGATGAACTACGCCGCACTCCCGTCCCCGTACCGATCCTTCATTGGTGGACAGGCAATGCCACGGAGACACGGGAGGCGGTGGCGTTGGGCTGCTACTTCTCCGTCCACTCGGCGGTGGCAAGACGATCGGTGTTCCGCACCGCTGTCCCTCCGGAGCGGATCCTCGTGGAGAGCGATCACGGATGGGCCGACCCACCGGCGGCGATCCCGTGTCGGATCGAGTGGGTCGAGCACCTCCTCTCCGTCCAGCTCCAGAGAACTCAGCGCCAGGTGCGCGAACTGGCGTGGCGGAACTTCGGGGACCTCGTCCGGGAGGCGGGGATCGCTCCGCTCCTGCCCCCGCGGCTGGCCAAGCGCGCCGCTGCGCAGCCCCCGGTCGCGCCCAAAACTGCCGAGCTGTTCTAAGCCCATCCTGATCCCCCGCCCAAGTCGGCGGCGACGACCGAGCGCAGGGGCGTTCGGTGAGATCGGCGGACCGCGGTTAGAATGGGGGCTCCATTGGAGGGACGATGCAGCGAGGCAGTTTTTGTTACGTGAACGGGGCAGCGGTGCTCGAAGCGCGGAACCTCACCAAGGAGTACCCCCTGGGCAAGGAGAACGTGCGGGCCTTGGATGGCGTGGACTTCACGGCCGTTCAGGGCGATTTTGCCGTGATCAACGGACCATCGGGGAGCGGGAAAACGACGCTCCTCAACATGCTCGCGTTGATCGACCGGCCGAGCGAAGGGGAGGTCCTGTTCGAGGAGAAACCCACCAGCCGCCTCACGGAAGGGGAGCTCGCCCTCCTCCGGCGGGAGAAGATCGGCCTCGTGTTCCAGACGTTCAACCTCATCCCCGTCCTCAGCGTGGCGGAGAATGTGGAATACCCCCTTCTCCTCACGAAGACGCCGCGAGGCGAGCGGCGGGAACGGGTGGCGGCGCGGCTCGACGAGGTCGGGTTGTCGGGGTTCGGGAAGCGACACCCGGACGAGCTCTGCGGCGGCCAACGGCAGCGCGTGGCCGTGGCCCGGGCGCTCGTCGCCCAGCCGCGGCTCATCCTCGCTGATGAGCCGACGGCGAACCTCGACTCGGCCACCGGGAAGCAGATCATGGAGCTCCTTCAGGGGCTGAACACGGGCCACTGCGTCACGTTCCTCGTCGTGACCCACGACCCGTCGGTCCTCGGCTACGCACAACGGGTACTCACCATCCGCGACGGCCGGATCCAGGGGGAGGAGAAGCGTGGCGCGCCTCGCCCTGCGTAACCTGTCCCGCAACCGACGCCGGACGCTCCTCTCGGCGGGGATCATCGCCCTGGGGTGCGCCCTGTCCCTCGTCGTGCTGGGGTTCGTGGAGCGGTCGCGGTCCCTCATCCAGGAGACGACCGTCCAGCAGTTCGGAAACCTCCAGATCGCCGATCCAGCACTCCTCGACGGGAAGGCAGAGGGTTTTGAGTACCTCATTCTCCCCGCCGTGCAATCCCAGGTGGAGGACCTCGTCCGCGCCGAGCGCAGTGTATTGGGGACCACGGCCCAGCTCGCCCTGTCCGGGCTCCTCGCCGTGCGGCGGACGACGGCGGTGGTGCGGGCGGTGGTTCCGGCAGCAACGGAACCAACGGAACATCCTCAAGCGTGACCATCAACGGAAGCGTTACCCTTGAAGCGCTGGGCGGGAACGGCG
>DYGJ01000061.1:3636-11022 GCA_020724765.1 Thermotoga sp.
GGCGGTGGGGGTCGTCCCCGAGAACAACGTTTTGGACTACAACGACCTCGTGATCGACGGCCGCGGGCTCAAGCCCGGCGACGTGGGGGCGGTCCTCGTCGGTCAGATCCTCGCCGACGAGCTCGGGCTCCGGCCGGGGGACTTCGTGAACCTCACCGCGACCACGGTGGCGGGGGCGTTCAACGTGAGCCCGCTCGAGGTCGTCGGGCTGTTCCGGTTCTCCTCGGCGGAGGTCGAGCGGGCTCAGGTGTTCGTCCCTCTCTCGTTCGCCCAGCTCCTCCTCGCCACGGACGGGGTGGACCGGATCGTGGTTCGCCTCGATCGCCTCGGCCGAACGTGGAGCGCGGCGCGCGCGATCGGCGCGAGGCTTGACGCGGCGGGCTTCCCGCTCGAGGTGCGAACGTGGGATGTTCTGTCCCCGTTCTACCAAAGCCTGTCTGGGTTCTTCGATATCCTGTTCGGGTTCCTCGTCGCCGCGGTGTTCATCCTCGTGTTCTTCATCGTCCTCCAAATCCTCACCCTATCGTTCCTGGAGCGGACGCGAGAGGTGGGAACGATCCGCGCTCTCGGCACCCGACGGGGCGAAGTGTTCCGCCTGTTCATCGAGGAGAGCCTGTGGCTGGGGCTCGTCGGCGGGGGGATGGGCGTGCTCACCGGCGTCGGTCTGTCGCTCCTGTTCAACGCCGCCGGCATCCCGTGGCAGCCTCCGGGAACGGTCCAGGCGGTCACCCTCGGCGTGGACTTCACGGGAGCGGTCGTCCTTATCCCGCTCACGGTGAGCGTCGTCTCCACGCTCGCATCGGCGTTCCTGCCCGCGTACCAGGCGACGCGGATCTCGGTGGTGGACGCGCTCCGCGCGGTCTGAGGGAAGACGATGACAATCAAGGTCGCCGCACGGAACGTGTTTCGCAACCGCCGCCGGACCGTGATCAGTCTTCTCGTGATCGCGATCGGCCTCACCATCCTGTCGTTCGTGCTCGGGTTCGTGGGAGAGGCGATCACCGCTGCCAAGCGCTCGCTGGCCATGGAACTGGGAGCACTCCAGATCGGGGATCCCCGCGTATTGGATGGCAAAGCGTCGGGAGTGGAAGGGTTGATCGCTCCGGAGATCGCGGAGCGGGTGTTCGCCCTCGTCGGCGACCTTCCCGGCGTGGCGGGGGTGACGACGCAGGTCCGGTTCGCCGGTCTGATCGGCGACGAGACGGGAAGCACGCTGCTGCTGGCCCGGGGGATCGTGCCCGAGGACTGCATGACCGACTACGCGTGCATGATCGTGGCCGGCCGGGGACTGGAGGGTTCTGACGCGCGAGAGATCGTCCTCGGCGAGCGCCTCGCGCAGCGGCTCGGGGTCGGCCCCGGGGACCGGGTCAACGTCGCCACGGGGACCGTATCGGGCACTCTCAACGCGGCCACGGTGACCGTGGTCGGCGTTGTCCAGTACGGCGAGGCCCAGATTGAGGAACGGCTGGGCTTCGTGCCCCTCGGGTTCGCCCAGCGATTGCTGCGCACGGTCGGCGTGGAGCGGATTCTGGTGTCGCTGGACGACCTTGACCAGTCTACGATCTACGCCGGACGTCTCGCCCAGGAGTTCTCTGCGCAAGGACTCCCCGTTGCTGTGCGGACGTGGGACGAGCTGACCCCGTTCTTCGCCTCGCTCCAGACGTTCTGGAGCGCGTTCTCGGGGTTCACGACCCTCGCCGTATTCATCCTCGTGTTCTTCAGCGTGCTCGAAGTGCTCACGATCTCCTTCCTAGAACGCACGCGGGAGGTGGGCACGGTCCGCGCCCTCGGCGCCTCGCGGCGGCGGGTGTTCACGGGGTTTGTGATCGAAGGGCTGGTGGTGGGTGTCGTGGGCGGTCTGTGCGGGGCGGTCGCGGGGGCAGGTCTTGCCCTCCTGTTCAACGCCCTCGGGCTAACGTTCGTCCCGCCGGGAGGGAACATGCCCCAGCCGATCCGCGTCGCGATCAGCGCGTCGACCCTGGCCATCCCGTTCTTCGTGGCACTGGGCGCCACGTTCCTCAGCAGCCTCTACCCGGCGGGGAAGAACGCGCGCCTCACGGTCGTCGAGGCGCTGCGCAGTCTGTGAAGGAGGTTAGCATGCGGAAGTTCGTGGTAGGGTTCGCGCTGGCAGGCTTGGTGGGGGCTCTCGCGGCCCACGGGCAGGACGGAGACCTCCTCGCCGCCCTGGATCGGGCACGGTTCCTCGACGCTCCGGCGAGTCAGCTCACGGCCATTGTCCGCTCGGAGTCGGACGGCGAGGTTGAGGAGGCCGAGCTCCGCCTTGCGTTCAAGGAGATTGGAGGCGAGAGCTACGTGCGGATCGACTTCCTCCGTCCGGTGGATCAAGCGGGACAGGTGTTTCTCGTCACGCCCGACGCGACGTTCTTCTGGCAGCCAGAGCTGTTCGCTCCCATCCGCACGAGCGGTACCCAAGCCGCGTTCGGCGATGCCGCGGTGGGTCAGTTGAGCGGGATCCGGTTCGCGGATGACTACCGCATCGCTTCCCAGCAGCCCGCGCAAGGCAGCGACCTGCTCCAGCTCGAACTCCGTGCCATCTCACCCAGCGTTCCCTTCCAGACGGTGATCGTCCTTGTGGATCCATCTTCAGGCCGACCGCGGGAGCTGCGGCTCCTCGCCCTCACCGGCGTGCTCCTGTATCGGGTGTTCCTCATGGAATACGCTGAGATCAACGGCGACATCTACGTTCGAGATCAGATCGTGGAGAACGCCCTCGTCGCGGGAAGCCAAACGACCCTCTCCATTGTGGCCGTGAGTTTCGAGGCGTTGCCCGACGAGGCGTTCGCCCCCGCCCAGCTGGGGGAGGAGTAGCCACTCCCCCCTACGGGGTGTGGCAGCCCTTGATGATGTACCCGCCTGACTTTTCGTCCCGTTCGAGGTCGAGGATCTTCCGCGTCCCCGCCTCCTCGAGGAGCTGCCCGAACGAGCTGAATCCGTGGTAGGACTCGCTGAACCCGGGGTTTCGTCGCTTGATCGTCTGCTTGATCATTGACCCCCAGATGCTCTCTCCCTCGCCCCGCTCCTTGAGAAGAGCCTTGTAGGTCTCGACGACGAGGTTCCACGCCTCCTGCTTCTTGACGTCGACCGGTGGAGGAGCAGGTTTCTCGTCCTGCTTCTTCGCCCGCTTCCGCGTTGCAGTCTTCGCCTGCGGCTTGGCGGGAGTTGGAGTGGGAGCCGGCCGGGCGGCGCGGACGAGGTCGTCGTAGAAGATGAACTCGTCGCAGTTGGCGATGAGCAAGTCCGAGGTGGACTTCTTGACCCCGATGCCGATCACGATCCGGTCGTTCTCGCGGAGCTTACTCACCAGAGGCGAGAAGTCGGAGTCGCCGCTGATGATCACGAACGTGTCCACGTGCTGTTTCGTGTAGCAGAGGTCGAGTGCATCCACCACCATGCGGATGTCGGCCGAGTTCTTCCCGGACTGGCTTACGTGGGGAATCTCGATGAGCTCGAACGACGCCTCGTGCATCGGCGCCTTGAACTCCTTGTAGCGCGCCCAGTCGCAGTAGGCCTTCTTCACCACGATGCTGCCCTTGAGCAGCAGCCGTTCCAGAACCTTTCCGATGTTGAACGCGGGGTAACTCGCTTCCCGCACCCCAAGCGCGATGTTCTCAAAATCGCAGAACAACGCCATGTTGACGGTTTCCGTCGTCTGTGCCGTCTTCATAGATCCTTACCAACCACCTGTGCGGCGCCTAGCGCGCGCCGCGCAATGGGATTGTACCTCGTGACACGGGGTCAGCTACCATCCGACGGAGCTCGGCGGCGGCCGGTCCCCGACAGGAGATCGGAGAACCGAAACGCCGCCTTGTACTGATCTGCCAGCGCATCGGCCAGCTCGTCGGGCAACCTCTGGCGGCGCAGCTGGCGGCGGAACCGGGCCACAGCACGGTGCCGGACCCAGACGTACCCGATGGAGAACCCGATCAAGGCGGCGAGGAGGCGGCACACCGCCCCCGCCGCCCTGATCCCGTTCCAGAGACCCTTCAGTCGTCCTCCTTCGTGTGAACGTGGATCCCCTCTCCAGACTTGACGCCCTTGAACACCTCGCGGAGGTTGATCATATACCCACGCGCCATATCCAGCGCCTCCTCCTTGGGGATGCCCGCCTCCACAAGCTTCTTGTAGAAGGTACCCACCGCGTCGGCCATGTTCTCCGCCGCTTCCTTGGAGTAGAGCACATCCCGCATCCCCTTGAGGAGCCCGGGGATCTTCTCCGTAACGACGCCCAAGACTTCCTTCAGTTCGTGCACGTCTCCCTTGCCTTCTCTCTCTTCGTCGCTCATCGTCTACCTCCTATCTAGATTCGCAATACCGGCACTTCCCGCCCGAGAATGGACAAGGTCCCCATGATCGGAACCCCGGTCTTCGTGGCCCCCACATCGAGGGTCAGCCCCGCGATCTCTGAGCCCACACCCACCCGCAGCAGGGGCGCGCCCAGCGTCCGCGCAGCGACGGACAGCCACGCACCCTTCGGTGGGCCGGGGAACTGGGCGAATGCCTTCCGCAACTCGTGGGTGAGGCGCATCGTCTCGACCAGTTCTCCCTGACAGACCCCACACCCCACCACGTGCTCAATCAGCGCCGCCCCATCCTCTTCGGGGAGGGCTCGTGCGGCGTACAGAGGGATCATCTCTCGCGCCTGGTCGCAGTTCATGGCCTGAGCTCCTCGGCGAGCCTTCTCTTGGCGTGGAACATCCTCGATTTCACCGTTCCTTCTGGCACTCCCTGCACCCGAGCGATCTCCTCATAGGGGAGTCCCTCGTAGAACGCCAGAAACACCACCTCGCGCTGTTCGGGGGGCAGGCTCGCCACCGCCCGCTGAACGCGGACCTCGCGTTCCATAGGTCCTGATGGATCGGGTTCTTCCACCCGCTCCGCAGGCAACCGCTCCCCTTTTGCCTCGCTGCGGCGGGCGTGGTACGCCTGGTAACGCGCGATCCCAAACAGCCATGTCGAGACCTGGGATCGCCCCTCGAACATCCCCGCCCCCTTCCACACGGAGATCATCGTTTCCTGCATCACATCCTCGGCCAAGTGACGGTCGCGCAGCAAGGTGAACGCGTAGCGGTACACGCGGTCGGCGAACCGTTCGTACAGCTCGCGGAACGCTCCGCCGTCCCCTTGCGCCACCTTCGTCACCAGCTTTGCATCATCCACCGCCGGATTCCCTCCTCTTCGCCTAGTGCAACCCAGACACTCTACCCACTTTCAGCGCTGCCCACCTCGGCTCGCGTTTCACCCCCTTTGCCGCTTGTGTGTGTCCAAGAAGAAGGGGGAGGTTCAACGCCTGGGCCGGCATGACGAGGAGGGAAGGACTATGATGGGCGTGCTTGACGACCTAAGGAGGCGATGGGTATGGACAGAAACAAGCAGATCGGCTTTCTGATCGGCCTCGCAAGCGTCTTCGCGATGACGCTGTTCGGTGTCGGTCAGGTGGTGCAGTTGACCCGATGGAACCTTCCCACAGCGAACGCCCTCCCGTACGGGATCGCGATCGCTGCGGACGGGAAGGTGTATTTCACTGAGTTCAATTTGGACAGGGTCGCCCAGCTCGACCCAGTCGCCAACGAGATCCGCGAGCGCGATGTGGGCCAGGGGCCGTTCGGCCTCGTGATGGGCGACACGGGTTCGGTGTACTTCACCTTGAGTCAAGGCAACGCCCTCGATCTCCTCGTGTTCATCGGAGGCGGGGCGACATGGGCTCTGCCCACCCCCGGCGCGTGGCCCGAGGTCCTCGTGTCGGCCCCCACGGGCCCGGGCAAGGTCAACCTGTTGCTCAACGAGCGGAACGCGAGCAAGGTCGCCCGGTTCTCCCCCGCCCAGGTCTTCGTAACCCTGCCCCTCATCCTTTCCCCCGCCCAACCCGCGACCCCCGTCGTCACCGCGATCACGCCGGAGGTGACGCACGTGCCCCCGCTCGTCTACCCCGGGAACCCGATGTTGCCGCCTCCGATCGCCCTTCTTGTCCCCACGACGAGCGGCCCGTTCACGGAGTGGCAATCCATGATCACAGACGCGTACGTGGAACGGGTGGCGGTGGCCCCCGACGGACGGGTATGGTTCACTCAAGGAGCGGCGCCGATCTCCGTTCTTGACCCCGACTCAAACACGGTCCTCCTGTACGGGGTTCCTACGGGCACCGCGGCATTCGGGGTTACCGTCGCCGGAGACGGACGAGTGTGGTTCACGGACACGGACCGGCCGGCGATCGGCGTCCTGGACCCGACCACGGCTGATGTTCGCCTGTGGCCGATCCCCGGTGGCCGCCAGCCGTTCGATCTCGCGCTCGACGACGTGGGCAACGTGTGGTTCACGGACAGGGAAGGCGATGTGGTAGGCTACCTCGCCCCAGCGCGAAACGAGATCGCCCTCTACCGAATGCCCGCTGGATCGCACCCCGTGTTCCTGGCCCTCGACGACGCGGGAAGCGTGTGGTTCACCGCCGAGCGGGGGAACTTCGTGGGCCAGCTCGCCATCGTCCCCGTGCTCGGGGAACCACCGACGCTCCCCAGCGACGCATTCCGGTTCCTCGGATACGGGCTGAGCCAGCTCGGGAGCCGGGCGTCGGGCAGTGTGACCTACCTCTACGACGGGAGCGCAGGTCTGCCCGTGTGGATCTCGGTGGAGATCCTCCGAAATGGAGTTGTGCTCCCCGGGTTCGTTTCGCCGCCCGTGCGAATCGACGTCGCAGGCACGGGTACAGCCGCGATTACCGTCGAGTACCGGGGGGCCGCTGCCTCGACTTCGGATGAGGTACGGTTCCTCGTAAGCCTCACCCCCGGAGGCTTGGCCCTTGCCGAGAAGCGGGTGGACTTCCCGACGACCTGGACCCCATAGATCTTCGCAGAGAGCAGAAGACCGACCCGCGCCGCCGCGCCCGGGTCTCGCTTCTTCAGCACCTGCTACGCGGTTCAGCGTGTTTAACGGCGTCCGACGCTGACCACATACCGACTGAGGACGGGGAACCGGCCGAGCCCCACGACAAGCAGCCCCGCCGTGATGAGAGCGAACCTCGCGAGAGACAGGTCCGCTACGCCGGTCACGAACCTCATTCCCTCCGCCATGTACGTAAGGGGGAACGCCCGGCTGAGGTTCCGCAGGAACGCAGGCAGAAACTCGATCGGAAAGTACACGCCGGCGAGGAAGAGCATGATCTGGGCGACAATGCTCGCCACGGTGCTCGCGCTGCTCGGGCGCCGCACGAGGAGAGCGATCAGCGTGCCGAGGCCCATCGAACCCAAAGTAGCTGCGATGACGAACAGGGCGTACAGTGCCCAGTTGACGTCGAACTGAACCCGGAACAGGATCACGGCAAGGCCCAGTGTGACCGATGTGGAGAGAAGACCGGCCACGAGCCTCACGCCG
>DYGJ01000062.1 GCA_020724765.1 Thermotoga sp.
CGAGGTAATGGTCGGCGATCTGAGTCACGGTGTGATTCATGGCGAGGTTGTTATGGCCGGTGGACACGATGAGATTGACCTTCTCGATGACGCCGCCCTCATCGACCCCGTAATGGTGGAACAGGGTCCCGCGGGGTGCCTCGTGGACGCCGACCCCCTCCCGTTCGTTGATCCCCGCCTCGGCCCGCACGCGCGGGGAGAGGATCTCCGGGTCGTCGAAGTAGATCTTGACCCGCTCGAGCGCGGCCACGATCTCGATGAGTCGCGCCCAGTGGTAGTGGAACGAACTCGTCACCGCTTTCCCGTCCGCGGTGGCGCGGAACCGGGCCACGGCCGCGTCGGCGAGCGGGGTGCCGATATGATCGCAGCAGTTGAGGCGGGCGAGCGGTCCGACCCGGTACACCCCGTCCGGATATCCCCGCTCTTGGAAGTACGGGAACTTCAGGTACGACCAACCCTCGACCGCCTCCCCGATGTACTCGAGGTAGCGGGCCGGATCGAGGTTGTCGGCGACGATTTTCCGCTCGGCATCCACGAGCCGGATCCGGCCGTCGTGGTGCTCCCATGCCCCGTTCTCCCCGACAAGGGACATGAACAGGGACGAGAAATCCCCGAAGGAAGCGATCTCTTCTCCCCAATCCGTCATCCCTTGCTCGTAGAGGGCGAGGGCATCGGTGGCAATACGCATCGCCTCGGGGAGCTTGGCTGCCAATCGGTCCCGGGCCTCGGAGGTGAAAGGGGCGTGGACCCCTCCGGGAACCGCCCACGCTGGATGCACCCGGCGCTCGCCGAGCGCGGCGATGATCTCCTGTCCGTACGCCCGGAGGCGGATCCCGTCCAGAGCCAGCTGGGGGTTCGTGGCAGCGAGGCCGAACACGTTTCGCTTGGCCGGGTCGGAGTCCCAGCCGAGAAGGAGGTCTGGGCTGGAGAGGTGGAAGAAGGACAGGGCGTGGGACTGCACGTACTGACCGAGGTTCATCAGCCGTCGCAACTTGTCCGCCGCCCGAGGCGGGCGCACGGCGAGGATCGCGTCGCCTGCCTTCGCGGAGCACAGGAGGTGGGACACCGGACAGATCCCGCACGTGCGGGCGGTGATCGCCGGCATCTCCCACAGGGTTCGGCCCTGGCAGAACCGTTCAAACCCACGCCCCTCCGTCACGTGGAACCGAGCCTTGCTCACCTTGCCGGCGCGGTTGAGTTCCACCGTGATCAGGCCGTGGCCCTCGATTCGCGTTACCGGTACTTTGATCTCGCGCACGGGCACCTCTCTACCCAAACCTCAGGTCCGCACCGGCGAGTTCGGGTCTTCTCCCGGCGAGGAGCGCTTGGAGGAACGTCCAGATCCGATCAGCGGGCGGAGGGCACCCGGGGATGAACCGGTCTACCTTCACCACGGTGTGGATCGGCATCGCCTGGGGAAGCATCTTCGGGACATCGCCCTCCTCCAGGCCGGGGATGTCTCCGTCGCCGTACACCGCACGCAGGAGTTCCTCGCGGGGGATCGGGTTGCGGAGCGAAGGGATGTTCCCGGTGACGGCGCAGTCGCCGAAGGCGACGACGAGCTTCGTCTTCTGGCGCATCTCCTCGAGAAGGTGGCGCTGTTCGGTATTCCCGATCGCGCCCTCGACGAGGAGCACGTCCACGTCATCGGGGTACTCCTTGATGTCCACGATTGGTGAGTAGACGAGGTCTACCTTGCTTGCCAACTCCAGCAACCGCTCATCAAGGTCGAGGAACGACATGTGGCACCCTGAACACCCGGAAAACCACACCGACGCGAGGCGGACCTTAGACACGGGGCCTCCTTTCCGTGACCTCTGCGAGGATCTCGGGTCGCTTCACCTGTTCTGCGGTGGCCTTGCCCTTCTCGAACAGAGCCCCCACAGGACACGCCTGCACGCACTTTCCGCATGCGGTACAGGTCTTCGATGCTCCCCACGGATCGCCGAGGTCGGCCTCGACCAGCGTGGCCACGCCGCGGCCGGAGAACCCCCACGTGTAGGCGCCCTCCACCTCGGAACAGGCGCGTACGCAGCGCCCGCAGAGCACACATCGATTGTGATCGAGTCCGAACTTAGGGTGGGTCGCATCCACAGGGAGGGAGGGGAACCGATAGGGAAACGTGACATGGTCCATCCCCAGCTCGGTTGCCAGGTCCTGCAGCTCGCAGTGCCCGCTCGAAACGCAGAACGCGCAAATGTGGTTCCGCTCGGAGAACAACAGCTCAAGGATCGTGCGGCGAAGGGTGGTCAGCTTGTCGGAATTCGCCACCACGTCCAGCCCTTCTTGTGCGGGGGTCGCGCAGGCGGGGACAAGGCGGCCGTTCCAGTTCCGGATCTCCACCAGGCACAACCGGCATGCGCCCACTGGAGACAGGGCGTCAACTTGGCAGAGGGTGGGGATACGGATTCCCACGCCCCGTGCCGCGACGAGAATCGTCTGGCCCGGCTCGGCCTGAACGGGCGTGTCATCGATTCGCAGGTTGATCAACCCTTCACCTCCCGTACCTCCACCACGCGCTCTGTCACCGGGCGTCCGTTGACCACGTGCTCAGCCACGATCCGACGTGCCGCAGCCTCGTCCACCTCGCCGTAGATCGTGGCCCGCGTCGGCTCGTGGATCTCGACGATCGGTTCTTGAGCGGCGAGCCCCTTCTCGCCGGTCTGGGTGACGATCACGTCCTTCAACCCGCGGCGAGCGACCTCGTCGAGCAGAGCGCGGAGGGTCTGTCGCGCCCCGGCGGCGATGCCGGAGGTTCCCATCCCCACAACGATCTTGACTCGGGAAGTTCCCCCGCGCAGGCGCAGTTCGGCCTCCGCCCGTTCCCGGATCTTCCTCAGCTCCTCGAGCTTCATCTGGCCTCCTTCAGCCCGGCCGCGTCCATGCCCTCGCGGAGGGTGTTCTCCAAGAAACAAAGCACTTCGGGGTGGTGGAGCGGAACGTCCCCGAGGCGCTCACGGACCTCGCGCGTGCTCAACAGCCACGTCACCCGATCATCGCTGAGCTCGACCGTGAACTCAACCCCGGGGCTCGTGGCGAGAAGCGGGACAAGCGTTTCCACAACGTCCCCCAACGGCGGGCGATCGGGGTGATTCCACCGGAACTGCGCCCTGACCTCGGTTCCACCCCCATGCCGCGGAGTCACGGAACACCGACCACCCGTTTCCTCAGCCGTTTGGGCGAGAAGGGGCAATCCAAGACCGATCCGGGCTCGTTCCTTCGTCGTGAAGAACGGGTCCATCACCTGCGCTAGATCGTGCTGCGGGATTCCGGCGCCATCGTCGGAAACCACGATCTGGAGCAAGCCTTCCTGAAGGGCAAGACGGACCACGATGTGCCGCGCGCCGGCGCGGAGGGAGTTCTGAACCAGATCGGCAAGGTGCATCGCCAGATCTTCGATCACTTCGCGTTCTCCCGGATCCCGCGCAGGATTCGCTTCGTCTTCTTCGGATCGAGCTTTCCGTACACCTCCTCGTCGATCATCATCACCGGCGCGAGGCCGCAGGCCCCCAGGCAGCGCACGCCTTCTACCGTGAACACACCGTCAGCGGACGTCCCGCCGAGGCCGACGCCCAACTCCTCGCGAATCGCCTTGAGGACCAGGTCAGCTCCTCGCACGTGACACGCTGTCCCCAGGCACAGGCGCAGGGTGTGGCGGCCCACCGGGGTGGTGCGGAAGAAGTGGTAGAACGTGACCACCCCGCGAACCTGGGACAGGGGCACGCCCACGGTCTCGGCAACCGCGGCCTGAGCCGCTTCGGGGATATACCCGAGCTCGGTCTGGACACGGTGCAGGGCTTGGATCAGCTCTGCGGGCCTGCCCGTATACGGTTTGGTCAGCTCTGCTGCTCGGGTTTCCGTGGACGTGGTCATGGTTCCTCCTTGGCTTCTCGGCTTGGCCGCAGGTTGCGGCCGTCCCTGTTGCGAAACGCATTGCGGATCTCATCGAGCGCCGGTGAGGAGAGGCGGAACTCCGTCCACGCTCGGCCGATTTCTGCGGGGTAATGGGCATCCGAGTTTCGCACGATCGGGCGCTGTCGCAGCTCAGGCCAGGTACGGCACACATCTGCGAGCGATGTCCACGGTGCGATCTCCACCGCGACGGGCCAGTCTCCTTCGGGGAACAGGCCGAGCACGGCGAGGAGCCCCCCCGGGAGGCGTTCCACATGGGCAGGGACGGCAACCCCTCCCCGCTTCTCGACCCGCTGTACCACGTCCGCAAGCGGCAGGGCCACCGGGGAGAGCAGCAGCCGCTCCACGCGACGCACGATCTCGCTACCTTCGTCCACCACCACCTGGTCCCCGAACAGCTCGGGATCGCACGGGATGTCCGGCAAAGCCCGGTGAAGCTCCTCTTGGAGAAGGAGCGGGCTTTCCTCGTCTGTGAAGTACGCCAGAACTTCGACCTCTTCTGCGGTTTGGATCTCCATACCCATCAGCACAACCGGCGCCCCGCCTGCAAGGCGCCGCACGTACCGACCGTTCTCGGCCGCATTGTGGTCGCAGACCGCGATGAGATCAAGCCCAACTCGGCGCGCCTCGTTCACGATGCGTGCGGGGGACATGGTGAGGCTGGCACATGGAGACAGGGTTGAGTGAATATGGAGGTCGGCGCGCCACCACCTCATGGGTGGAGGGCGCGGTACAACTTCCCCGCCACCTCGAACGCCGGGTCCGGCGAGACGAACAGGTTGACCCGTTCGGTTTGGGCGCGCGCAACCACGTCCGGGCTCGGTCGCAGTCCACGGGCGAACACGATCCCGGCAACCTCGCGGAGCTTGCCCACCGCGACGACATTGAGGTGCCGCTGGTGGGTGATCCAGAGGTCGCCCGGTTGGGTGTGCGCCAGCACGTCGGACAGGAGGTCCGAGCAGTACCCGCCCCGTACCTCGCGCTCAGGCTCAAGGGGGACGAGACACTCCAGCCCAAGATCCGCGGCGATCTGTGCAAGTTGCATCATGCCTCCTCAGAAGAACGGAACCCCCACCAGAATCGTTGCCCGAACCACAGTTCCCTCGCCCACTCGGGATCGAATCTTGAACAGATCAGAGTTCTTCTCCATGTTGTTGATGCCCAGGCCAGCGCCAAATCCCAGCTCGCGGGCCCAATCCGGGGCGGTGGAATAGCCAGGCTGGCTGGCGAGGTCGATGTCGGCGATCCCCGGTCCGTGATCCGAGAACAGGATCTCCACGCGATCCTCCTTCACGAGGAGGATGATCCGGCCCCCCTGGGAGTAGAGCACCATGTTCATTTCTCCCTCGAAGCACACCACGCTCGCCCGCCGTACGACATCGGGGTTCATCCCCAGCGCGAGGAGCTCGCGGCGAACGTGCGTGGACACCGTGCCGGCCTGTTCCAGGTCGCGGGGGGCAATCGGGTAGATCCGCCTAAGAACCACGTTCGTCCGGCGTACCATGGTCAACCGGGAAATGCTTGCGCCGGGCGGGGTCGAGCCCCTCTTGATAGAGAGCTCCGCACGTCTCGAACATGATTCGTCGGGTGGCCAGCAGAGGGATCCCCGTTCCAGAGGCGTAGGCCACCGTGGACGCGGTGGGGAGCTTCCCACGGACGAACAAGACCGCTCCCATGTTCATCACCTCTGCGACCCGCACCACCTGAGGCGTGGTCATCCCAGTGATGAGGAGAACGCCCTCGTCCTTGACCATTGCCAACACATCGGACAAGAGGTCGGCGGCGAAGGCACTGGTCACCTCGCGATCCGCTTGATCTTCCCCGGTGATGAACTGTGCATCCAGCAGCTCAGCGATGTCCCGCAGCTTCAACGCTCCTCCTCACGCCCCGAACTTGGGCCCGAGGTCGCAGTAGCCCAGGAGTTGGGGGACGAGACGTCCAGAGAACCTCCCCAGCCCGCCGCGACCCGCGGCCCGCTCCCCAAATTGGCGGCACTGATCGGGTTGAACAGCTGGCCCCACAAACAGGACTGAGACCGGGTCGGCCGTATGTTCCTTCACCGCGGGGGGGGTCGTGTGATCGCCAGATACACAGAGATGCACCCTGCTCCACGGGAGGGACTCAGCCAACGGGGCGAAGAACTCGCGATCAGCGCGTTCGATGAACTTCCGTTTCGCTTGGGCATTCCCATCATGGGCCGCGTTGTCCGTGCCTTTGATGTGGACGAACACCAAGCCGAACGTGTCGAGGGCGGAGAGGACTGCGCGTGCCTTGGCGCGGAGGTCGGTGTTGAGATCGCCTGTGGCGCCCGCAACATCGAGCACATCTAGCCCGGCGAGTCTCGCCACCCCCTTGTACAACGCTCCCCCGGCGATACAGGCGCCTTCGATCCCGTACTCGGTGGTGACGGGTTGGAGATGGGGCATCACCGCCGCTCCACGGAGGAGGATCGCGTTCGCCGCGGGCTCGCCACGGCGGATCCGTTCTTGGTTCAGGGGGTGATCGCGGAGGACCATGTACGCACGCTGGGTGAACGCATTGATGGCATCGGCCGTCGGGCGAGCTTCCGGGTCCTGGCCTACGGCCTGGCGTATAGGTACGCCCACCTCGTGGGGGTCGGTCTCCGACACCGCAGAGGACAGGCCGGGTCCCCGCAGGACGAGAGCGCCCCGGTGCTCGGTGGAAGAGCGGAAGAGCAACTCAACTCCAAGCTCATCGAGCCGGATCCCGTTGATCGCATCCTCGAAGAGTTTTCCGTCCGCGAGCCGGCCCGCGCGGCGGTCGAGGACAACGAGCTGGCCTCCTCGTTCCTCCACGGTGGCGAAGTTGGCCCGAAGGCAGACATCCCCTCCCCGAACGTCCATCCCAATCCCCAATGCCTCGAACGCCCCTCGTCCCGTGTACACCCGTTGAGCGTCGTAGCCGAAGATGGAGAGGTGGGACGTGTCGGAGCCTGGCCGCACCCCCGGGGCTACGGGATCCATCAAACCGAGCGCTCCGCGGGCGGCGAGCTCGTCGAGCACAGGGGTGGCGGCCCGTTCGAGGCACGTCGCCCCATCCAGATCCGTGGGCCGGCCGCCCAGTCCGTCCAGGATAACGAGAATGCCTGCCATGATCAGCGTCCGGGCCGGTTCACGGCAACTTTCCCTCCACCAAACTCAGGAGGTCGAGCGCCAGAATCTTCACGTGCCCATCTTCCAGAGCGTCTTCACTCAGAGGGGCATCGATGACCGCCTGCAACCGGGCCTTCGCCTCGACCCACATCTCGGCTGGGATGAGGTAGTACTCTGCGTAGAACAGCTGGTTCTCCAGGTAGTCCGGGTAGGCGGCGATCGCTTCTTCGAGGGAGGTGCGGACCTTGACTGGATCTTTGCTGAGGGGGTGCTTTGCCCAGTACCCGGCGACCGCCCGGAGGGGGCCGCCTGCGATGTACCCACGATCGAGTTCCAGGCACCGCTCCATGAGCGCCAACAGCTTCTTGTCGTCGCCACGGAGCACCGCGCCGATAAGGCCCACTGCTCCGCCCAGGTCTACCTTGCGAGCCCAGTTCGAGTACGTCCAAAACAGAGCTGCAATGTCCGAGGAGACCTTCACCGCCTCGGCAAAACCGCTCTCCTTCTCGACCCGTACGAACTCCGGATCGGCTCGCAGCGCTCGCTCTCCGTACTCCTGACCCTTGGCGTGAATCGCGGCTTTTTCCTTCTCAGGGAGGAACATATCGGCCAAGGTGTAGTGGCAGCGGGCGAGCATGTTCAAAGCCGGGACGTACGCTGGATCCTGAATCAGGGCTTGTGCGTACAACTGCATCGCCTCTTCGAGCATCTCCCGAAGCTGGGGCGCATCACTGAGCGTGTACTGGGTGATCCACAGCTGGGCGAACAAGGCGTCGGCTTGAGCTGTAAGCTCGGTTGGTGTCTGCCCAAAACACGAGACGGCCAACACAACGGAGACAATCAAGGTCCATGGTCCGAGACGGGACACGGCATACCACCTCCACAGTGGGTTTGCGGTACTATACAGACGCGGAGCGGATGGGGCAACAGATTCCGTGGATGGGCCGGAAGGCGTGTGCTATAGTACGCGGCCATTACGGGAAGGAAGGAGGTGTCTATGGCAGTCAAGGTTGATCAGGACTTGTGTACCGGGTGTGGGTTGTGCGCGCAAGTGTGCCCGGAGGTGTTCGAGGTTGGCGACGACGGGTATGCCCACGTCATCAAGGGGGCCGACCAGTCGCTTTCCTGCGTCAGCGAGGCCGTGGATCAGTGCCCCGTTGGGGCGATCAGTAGCTAGGTTCAGAACGGGGCGAGCCGGGAGCCCGCGCTCGCCCCGATTTCCATGAAACGACTTGGCCTGGCCCTCAGCGCCGGGGGGCCACGGGGGATCGCCCACCTCGGGGTGTTGCAGGCTCTCGTTGAGGCCGGCATCCCCATTCGGGCGATCGCCGGAACGAGTGTTGGCTCCTACGTGGGGGGGCTGTTTGCCGCTGGGGTATCCCTGACCGAAATTGGCCGGTTGTGGGAGGAAACGGGGTTCCGCCAAACAGCGAGGTTCTTGCTGCCCACGTTCCCCTGGCGAGGGTGGAGTTCGGGCGAGGAGTTGCGGCGTACACTGGTTGGGATCGTGGGCGAGCGGATGGTCGAGGACCTCCCGGTCCCGTTTGCAGCTGTGGCGACCGACCTTCGCTCCGGGCTGCCGGTGGCGATTCGGACCGGGAAGCTGGCCGACGCCATCCGTGCTTCCCTTTCTGTGCCCGGTTTGTTCGTCCCTGTTGAGAGGGACGGGCGAACGCTCATTGACGGTGGGTTAGCCCACCCCTTGCCTGTAGACATGGTGAGGGACCTCGGGGCCGAGGTGGTGGTGGCGGTGGATGTGCTCGTCTCTCCGAGCGAGAAGCACCTGTCCCGGGTGACAGTGTTCGCGGTCTTGTTCCAGATGGCCACGATCTTCCAAAAGAGGATCGCCCAGCTCGAGGCTGCCGTACTCCGCCCCGACGTGGTGATCCGTCCGGACTTTGAAGAAGCTCCCCCCACCTACGTGTCGGCGGGCATCGGGGCTGAGGTGGGGTACCGGGCGGCGCAGGCGGCACTTCCCCAAATCCGAGCTCTGTGCGCCTGAATCCCTCGTCGACCACCCGCACGGGTCTCGGCCTCGGGGCCGGCGTGGTCTTCCTGTCGTGGGCGGCGATCCTCATCCGGCTCACCTCAGCTCCGGCGGTCACCGTCGCCGCGTGGAGGATGACCCTTTCGGTCGCTGTCCTCATCCCGTTCATCGGGCTGAAGTGGCGCTCCCTCTCGACCAGGGGTCTCCGGATGGCCCTTGTTGCAGGCGGGTTTCTCGCCCTGCACTTCGTCTTCTGGATCGAGTCCCTGCGCCATACGACCGTGGCGAGTTCGGTGGCCCTCGTCACGACGAACCCGATCTTCGTTGGGCTTCTCTCCGCTGCCCTTCTTGGAGAGCGTCCGTCGCGGGCCCTGTGGCAGGGCATCGGTCTCTCCGTTGCTGGCGGGTTCCTCATCGGGTGGGGGGATTTCGCGTTGGGGGGAGAGGCCCTCCTCGGCGATGCGCTTGCCCTCCTCGGGGCGGTGGCAGCGTCGGCGTACCTTCTGTTGGGCCGACGGGCGCGGAGCGTGGATCTCCTACCGTACATAGGTGTAGCCTATGGGACCGCAGCGGTGCTCCTTCTCGTTGGCGCGACAATGGGCGGGGTTCTCCTCCCCGCGAGGGGTGACTGGGTGTGGATCGCTCTCATGGCGGTCGGCCCCCAGCTCCTCGGGCACACGAGCGTGAACTGGGCCCTGCGGCGGTTCCCGGCATCGGCGGTGGCGGTGGGGATCCTCGGAGAGCCGGTGGGGGCGAACATGGTGTTTGGCGAGGTGCCCGGGGTCGTCCAAGGGGTGGGGATCATCCTCGTTCTCCTCGGGATCGTGCGCGCCCTGCGCGGGGCCAAGCTCTGAGCTACGATGTGCCCATGAGCGCCGGTTTGGACCATGACGTGATCCGCCGGGGCCGGGAGAGGATCGCCTGGGTTCGGTCCCACATGCCTGTCCTGGCCTCCCTCGAGGCGGAGCTGCGCCCAGAACGTCCGTTCGCTGGGTTGCGAATCGCCGTGTGCATCCACCTCGAGGCGAAGACAGCGCGGCTCGCACTGGCGCTGAAGGAGCTCGGGGCCGAGGTGGCCATCGCGAGCTCGAACCCTCTCTCCGCCAAGGACGATGTGGTGGCGGCCTTGGCGGGTGAGGGCGCGACCCATGCCCGGTATGGAGCGAGCGCCGCCGAGTATGAGACCTACTTGGAGCGGGTCCTCTCCATCCGGCCCCACCTCGTGCTCGACGACGGAGGGGACCTGTGCGCCCTTCTCCATGGCGACGGGGTCGAGCTCGGGTCGCACGTGGTCGGGGCGTGCGAAGAGACGACCACTGGGCTGGTGCGGCTCCGGCAGTTCGCGCGCGAGGGGCGGCTGCGGTTCCCGGCGGTGGCGGTGAACAACGCGCGGATGAAGCATCTGTTCGATAACCGCCATGGGACCGGACAGTCGGTGTGGGATGCGATCATGCGATCGACGAACCTCCTCGTGTCCGGGAAGCGGGTGCTGGTGGTCGGGTACGGCTGGTGCGGCCGCGGGATCGCCCAGCGCGCCCGCGGGTTAGGCGCGGTGGTGACGGTGGCCGAGGTGAACCCCGTGCGGGCGGCGGAAGCGCTCCTGGAGGGGTATTCCGTGGCCCCTGTTCGCGATGCCATCACCACTGCTGACTTCGTGATCAGCGCCACTGGCTGCACCGACGCCGTGACGTTCGAAGACCTTCATGCGGCCCAGGACGGGGCGATCCTGGCCAACGCCGGCCACTTCGACGTCGAGATCGACGTCCGCACCCTGCGGGCGCGGGCCGAAGGGCGGCGCGTCCGCGAGTACGTCGAGGAGTTCACCCTGCCCACCGGGAAGCGGCTGTATCTTCTCGCCGAGGGACGTCTGGTGAACCTCGTCGCCGGCGACGGCCACCCCGCGGAGATCATGGATCTCTCGTTCGCCCTTCAGCTCTTGTCCCTGCGCTGGCTGGCGC
>DYGJ01000063.1 GCA_020724765.1 Thermotoga sp.
CGTAGATGAGGATCCCCACTCCGCTCACCACGGCGAGGACGGCGAACACGACCCGGACGAGCGTCGGATCTATCCTCATGTGTTCGGCAATCCCGCCGCATACCCCACCCAAGAGCGCATCCGATCTACTTCGGTAGAGTCTCTTCATCGTCCCTCCTTCATGGGAAGTGTACCACGCTCGATCGGCGGCCGGCCCGTTGTGGCGGGAAACGGGGCTCGCTAGAATGGATCCTAACATGTGTCTCGCTGTTCCGACGAAGGTTGTGTCGCTTGACGGGAACCTGGCCACGGTGGACGTCCAGGGCGTGCGCGCCCGGGTGCGGCTCGACGCTTTGGGGGAGGAGGTTCGGATTGGGGACTACCTCCTTGTCCACGCTGGGTTCGCCATCCGGCGGCTTGATCCTCAGGACGCCCAGGAGACCTTGTCCCTGTTCGACGAGCTGTTTGCTTTGGAGGGGTCTCCGCCTTTTGGGGCGACGCCCCCCTCGTGAAGCGCGAACACCGGGAACCTTCGTTCCAGCTGCGCGATCCGGCGCGGGCCCGTGCGCTGGCTGACCTCCTCCGTCGGCACGCCCCGCCTGACCCGGTGCGGATCGTCCACGTCTGCGGGACCCACGAGATGGCCATCGCCCAGCACGGGCTCCGCTCCCTTCTACCCAAGGAGGTGGAGGTGCTGGAGGGGCCCGGGTGTCCGGTGTGCGTGACCCCGACTGTGGACCTCGACCGAGCGGTGAAGCTCGCCGAGGGGGGGGCGGTCGTGTGCACGTTCGGGGACATGACGCGCGTTCCGGGGACGCGGGTCACCCTCGCCGAGGCCCGAGCCCAAGGCGCGGACGTGCGCGTCGTCCTCTCCGCCTCCGATGCGGTGGACGTCGCCCGGAAGAACCCAGGCCGCGACGTGGTGTTCTTCGCGGTGGGGTTCGAGACGACCACCCCTGGCACCGCGGCCGTGCTCCTCGATGCCCCTCCTCCCAACTTCTACGTCCTCGCCTCCCACAAGCTCATCCCCCCGGCTCTCGAGGCCCTGATGTCCGTCCCCCCGATCCGCATTGCGGCGTTCCTCGCTCCGGGGCACGTGTCGACCGTGATCGGCGCCCAGGCCTACCGATCCGTGGCGGAGCGGCACCACGTCCCGGTCGTGGTTGCGGGGTTCGAGCCCCTCGACATCCTGTACGCGATCGCGCTTGTCCTGCGCCAGCTTCGCGAGGGCCGGGCGGAGGTGGAAAACGCCTACCCGCGGGCGGTCGACGAGCAGGGGAACCTCCGTGCTCAGGCCCTCCTCTCCCAGGCGTTCGAACCGTGCGATGCGGTGTGGCGGGGGATCGGGACGATCCCCGGGTCGGGGATGCGCATCCGCGACGAGCTTGGCCGATGGGATGCGGTGCAGGCGTTCCCGATCGAGGCCGAAGAAGGGGAGGAGAAACCCACGGGCTGCCTGTGCTCCGAGGTCCTCCTGGCCCGGGCCGTGCCCACCGACTGCTCGCTGTTCCGCAGTTCGTGCACGCCCCTCTCCCCGGTGGGACCGTGCATGGTGGGGTCCGAGGGAGCGTGCAACGTGTGGTATCGGTACGGGGGGAGGCCGAACCTGTGACCCGTCGTCTCTCGGATGAACGGGTGACGTCGCTCCACGGCGCGGGCGGCGAGCTGATGGACAAGCTCCTCGCCGAGCGGATCCTCCCCAAGTTTCGGTTGCGGGCGGCGGGGCCGATCGGACTCGATCAGCTTGATGACGGGGCGGTGGTGGAGCTCCCCCCTGGCCAGGTCGTGGTCACAACCGACAACCACGTGGTGAAGCCGTACATTTTCCCCGGCGGCGACATCGGGACCCTCGCCGTGTGCGGCACGGTGAACGACCTCGCCGTAATGGGGGCGCGGCCGGTGGCCCTCACCCTGGGGCTCATCCTCGAAGAGGGCTTCGCCCTGTCTGACCTCGAACGGATTCTCGTCTCTGCAGCGCTGATCCTTTCCGACCTTGGGGTTCCCCTCGTCGCTGGGGACACGAAGGTGATGGGCAGAGGCGAGCTCGACGGAATCGCGATCAACACCACCGGAATCGGGGTTGCGGAGCGGGTGATCTCCGACGCCGGGTTGCAGGTGGGCGAGGTGATCCTCGTCACAGGCACGGTGGGGGACCACGGGATGGCGCTCCTCGCCGCCCGCGAGGGGTTTCACCTCCAGACCGAACTCCGGAGCGACGTTGCCCCTCTGTGGCCGCTCCTTGCCCCGGCGCTCGCCCACGGGGGGATCACCGCGATGAAGGACCCCACCCGGGGCGGGCTTGCCGCAGCCCTCAACGAGATGGCGCGCAAGGCCCATGTAGGGATCGAGATTCGGGAAGAGGAGATCCCGATCCGGAACGAGTCCCGTGCGCTGTCCGATCTCCTGGGGATCAGCCCGCTGGAGGTGGCGTGCGAGGGCCGGGCCGTGATGGCCGTTGCGGCAGATCATGCTGACGCGATTCTCTCCCTCCTCCAGGCGCACCCGTTGGGACGGGACACGCGGGTCATTGGGAAGGTCATCCTGGAGTATTCGGGCCGGGTGATCCTTGACACAGGCATCGGGGGGCGGCGGTTTCTCGAGATGCCCCTCGGCGACCCCGTTCCCCGCATCTGCTAGTTCGTGGATAATGCAGATGTGATAGGTGATTCGGCGTCTGCGTTCGGTCATGAGCGGATGACCGGACAACACGACCGCCTCTGTCCAGTACAATGACTTGCGTCCATAGAAGGGGGTGCGCCGTCGTAAGGCCCAAGGCGTAGGTACGCACCAAAGGACGGATATGAGAGACCGAGAGCGCGAGCTTCAACACCTTGTGGAATTCCTTCGAGCGATCAATCGCGGCCGTGACCTCTCCGAGCTGACCCACACCGTCCTCGAATACGCATTGTCCCTCGTGCCGCAAGCTCAGACCGGGACGTTCCTGGTTCTGAACGACGAGGGGGGCGTGTTCGAATACCAGGCAGCGATAGGTTGGGACCTGGAACGCCTCTCTCGGATCAAGATCCCCAAGCAGTGCATCCTCCAACACCAGTTCGCCGCTTTAGAACCGGCCATCGTACGGAACCCGCGGCTGCTCAACCGTAAGTTCCTTCCCCCGGATATCGCCTCCGCGTTGGATGCATTTCCCATTGCCGCGTTCATGACCTTTCCTATCTGTATCGAAGACGAGGTGATCGCCTACTTCAACGTGGACAGCCAGGATGACCCCGATGCGTTCACCCAGGCCGACCTCGATCGCCTGGAGGCGGCGTGGGAGGAGATCACGCTCGTTGTCCGCGCGGCCCGGGCGCGGAAGGGGCTTGCCGAGTCTGAGCGGCTGTTCCGGCTCCTGTTCCAGCGGTTAGGTGACGCGGTGTACATCACCGCTCTTGATGGGACGATCCTCGTTGCCAACCCGGCCGCAACAGATCAGAGCGGGTATGCCCTGGAAGAGCTGGTGGGGATGAACCTCGTGCGGGACCTGACGGTTGGGGGCTCCGAGGAGGACCTGGCTCGGAGCCGTGCCCTTATCTCCCAGGGCGAGGCCGTTCGGTGCAAGGAGCAGAAGCGACGACGAGACGGAACGTTGTACTGGGCGGAGTGCACCCCAGTCCACTTCTTACACCGCAACCGGCCGGCGATGCTCTCGGTCCAGCGGGACCTCATCGCTCAGGTTCTGGCCGAGGACTCAGCGGCTCGCCGCGACGCGGTGGTAATGGCGGTGGCGTTCGCGGCGGAGCAGTTCCTGCGCAATGCTTCGTTCGACGAGACAGTTCCCTTGGCGCTGGCCCGGCTGGGGGAAGCAGCCGACGTGAGCCGGGTGTACATCTTCCAGGACCACCGGGATGAGCAGGGGCGGCTTCTCACCAGCCAGAGGTACGAGTGGACGGCGCCTGGGGTGGAATCGCAGATCGAGAACCCTCAACTGCGGGGCCTCTCGTACGTAGGCGATGGTCTTTCGTGGTTGAACGAAGCGCTCTCGCGGGGCGAATCGGTCGCGGGTCTGGTGCGAAACTTCCCCGAGGGGGAGCGCGTGCATCTGGCAGCCCAGGACATCCTGGCCCTCGTTGTTGTGCCCATCATCGTGCGCGGGAAACGGTGGGGATTCCTCGGGTTTGATGAGTGTCGTCGCGAGCGTGCGTGGTCTTCGACTGAGATCGAGGCGCTTCGCACCGCGGCGGGAGCGTTCGGTGCGGCGATCGAACGGGCGGAGCTGGAGAGAGACCTGCGCGCTCGTCACGCCGAGTTGGAAGGGTTGTACGCAGTGTCGGTCGGCCTGGGAACGAGCCTTGACCTGGGTGAGGTGTTCCAACACGTGTTCGAGAAGGTGGGGCGACTTGTGCCGTGCGATGCGTTCACCCTCGCTCTCGTGGACGCGTCGCGTCGGGAGTTCCGGCTCGCGTTCGCCGTGGAAGAGGGAGAGCGGCTTCCCGAGCTGGTCGTGCCCTTCGATCCCCAGAGGAGTCTGACGGCGTGGGTTGCGTCCACCAAAGACCCTCTGCTCATCAGGGATTTTGAAGCGGAGAAGGATAGGCTGCCGGCGGTGCAGCAGGTGGGGAAAGCCGTGCGAAGTTGGCTGGGTGTGCCCCTTCTCTTTCAGGACGAGATCCTCGGCGTTTTGTCCGTGCAGAGCTTCGCCCCGCAAGCCTACAACGAGAACGATCTCCGTCTCCTGCGCACCGTGTCTGCTCCGGTGGCGACCGCCATCCGCAACGCGCGTACGTACACGGGGTTGGCCGCGATCGAGCGGAAGCTGCGGTCGGTGGAGGACGTCTCCCGCCGGATGAAACTCGCGCAGGACAGGTCCGAGCTGTACAAGGTCGTGCTCGAGCTGACGGACTCCGTGCTTGGGTACAGGCCGTGCGCGATCCTCGAACCCTGCGAGGGCGAGATGGTGGTGATGGCGGGACATGAGGAGATCGCTTGGGCCCACGGGCTGCGGGTGCGCGTCGACGGCAAAGGGATTACGGCGGAGGCGGCCCGGTCCCGCGAGCCGGTGTACGTCGCAGACGTGTCCAGCGACAAACGCTACGTTCGCGGAGACCCCGACACCCGCTGTGAGCTTGCCCTCCCAATCAGCGTTGGAGAGAGATTGTTGGGGGTGCTGGACGTGCAGACAGACCGGGTGGACGCGATTCCTCCGGAAGACCGCGACTTGCTGGGCATTGTGGCCTCGGAGCTTGCGGTCGCTCTGGCTGGTTTGGAGCAGCTCGCGCGGCTGGAGGGGTTGAGCGCGAAGTTGGCGCAGCTCCACGAAGCGTCACGGCAGTTGACCCGCTGCACGAGCGAGGAGGAAATCTGTCGTGCTGCGGTGCGGGCCCTGGTGGAAGTCTTAGGGTTCGAACACGCGAGCATCGGGCTGGGTCGCGGGGACCTTCTTGTTCCCGTAGCTTGGGCAGGATCCATTCCCGGCAAGGCACGGACATTCCGAAAAGGGGAGGGGGTTGCCGGGAAGACCTGGCTGACCGGGGAGCCGGCGTGGGGCAACGTGGACCGCTTCGTCGAGGCGAGGCCGGTGGATCCTCGGATCCAGGCGTTCATCTCCGTCCCGATCGGGGCCGCCGGCGTGATCCAGGCCATCTCCCCGCGACGCGACGCGTTCACCGCCGAGGACGTAACCCTTGTCGAGATCCTGGCACGGCACGTGTTTGAGGAGTTCCGGCGGGCCCAGCTCGAGCAGGAACTCCGCGAGCAGGCGATCCGCGACCCCCTCACCGGCCTGTACAACCGCCGATTCCTGGTGGAGGTGTTGACGCGCGAGATCGAGCGCGCCAAGCGCTACGGACACCCGTTGGCCCTGGTCATGGCCGATGTTGACGACTTCAAGTCCGTGAACGACCGTTACGGCCACCAGGTGGGCGATGCCGCGCTGCGCCGCGTGGCCGAGGTCCTCCAGGAGAGCGTGCGGGCGGGGGATTACGTGTTCCGCTACGGGGGAGAGGAGTTTGTGCTCGTCTTTCCTGAGACTGGAGACGGCGGTGGAGACGCAGTCCAGCGGCTGCGGGAGAAGGTGGCGGCGGTTCCTCTCGACGTTGGGCCGGGCCTCACGGTCAGCGTCAGCTTGGGGTATGTGGTGTGGAGCCCGACCCACGACGGTCCGACCACCCTCGAGGGAATCCTGCGCCAAGCAGACGAGGTCTTGTACGCGATGAAGCGGCGCCGCGCCGGGCGCTGCTGATCGCACGTGTGCTTGCACCGTTACGGCAGCGCCGACTAAGATGGCGGTGTTTTCTGCGCCCGTAGCTCAGCTGGATAGAGCAGCGGTTTCCTAAACCGCAGGCCGGAGGTTCGAGTCCTCCCGGGCGTACCCGAGCGTGTCGCAGTGCGGCGCAGCTGTCACCAGCGCAGAGCGAACCCCATGGAAAACTTCGGCTTTGGGTCTCCCAGTTCTCCCGAGCGGATGACCATCTTGAGCGTGAGGTTGAGGGCGTCGTACGGCCAGACGCCCAATGGGGCTGTGGTCATCCCCCACCCGAAGATCTGGGTCCCGCTCGCGCAAGAGCACCGGGTGATGCGCAGTACGTTCACAGTGGAATCGCCTTTCCAAACCTCGTCTCAAGCTGCTGGAAGGCCCTCCCTACGCGTCTCGGGAGGGTCGAGTGGGCGGGACCACAGCCCCACGGGGGCTTGCATCGTCCTCTCTATAGACGTATAAAGCGCCCCATACTTGGCGTTGCGTTCGGCGCCAGCTGCTATGTGGGCGATCCTCCCGGCTGTCCTGATGGGTTGGTCCCTCGGGACCAACGACGCGGCGAACGTGTTCGGCCTCGCCGTCGGTGCGCGAGCGGTTCGGTATCGCACCGCGGTCGTGTTGACGAGCGCGTTCGTCTTGCTGGGGGCGTACCTCGGGGGCGCCCGGGGGATGGCCACCTACGGGGCGCTCACCGGCCACGATCTTGCCACGGCGTTCTGTGTCGCACTGGGGGCGGGGCTGACCGTGACCCTGATGACCCTCCTCGGTCTGCCCATATCAGCGACGCAGGCGGCGGTGGGGGCGATCATCGGGGTGGCGCTGGCCGCCGGCCGGCCGGTGGAGTGGGGGGTGATGGTGAGGATCATCCTGTCTTGGATCACCTCGCCGTTGGGCAGTCTCATCCTCGCCTACCTCCTGCACCGCTTCTTGGGTCCGCCGCTGCAACGCCGCCTGGCGGGGATCACGGCGTACGACACCTTCTTGCGCTGGGCGATCATCGCGGTGGGGATCGGTGGGTCGTACGCCCTGGGCGCGAACAGCGTCGCCAACGTGACCGGCGTCTACGTTGGGGCGGGACTCCTCTCTGTCCCAGCGGCAGCGTTGATCGGAGGGGGGAGCATCGCCCTTGGGGTCTTGACCTACGCCCGCCGGGTGATGGAGACGGTGGGCGAGCGACTCGTCTACCTTGGGCTCCTGCCCGCCCTGTTCGCGGCGATCTCCCAGGCGGTGATCCTTCGCCTGTTTGCCGAGGTGGGAGTGCCCGTGTCCACGTCTCAGGCCGTGGTGGGGGCGGTGGTGGGGATCGGGCTCGTCAAGGGCGTAGCGGCCGTGAACGCCCGGCAGCTCAGCGCGATCTTTGCGGGTTGGGCGTTGACCCCGCTCGTGGCGGGCGTGGTGGGGTTTCTGCTCTGGCTGCTGCTGGGATCGGTGCTACCGGCGTAGCTATCTCCACGCTTGCCGCTGAGTGGCATGAAGCCTAGGATGATCGGGGAGAGACCCATGGCAATCTCGCTGAAGAGCCTGAGCACGGGGGTTGTGATGGTGGGGGTACTCCTCCTCTCAGGGTGCTGCAGTCGGTTCGTGGAGATCGTCTCCATGCCGGACGTTGTGTTCCTGGGAGACCATGCTCAGGTTGAGGTTCACACCTGCCTGGGATCCACGTGTGCGATCACCGTCACCCTGCCCGGTGGGGAGAGGAGAGAGGACGCGGGGCTGGGTCCGACGATCGCAGACGAACATGGTGTTGCGCGGTGGAGCTGGCTGGTCGGACCCGATACCCCGCTGGGATGGGGGGCCGTCGAGGTCCTGGTCGTGCAGGGAGGCAGGGTTCAGCACGTAATCCGGCCCATCGAGTTTCGTCGCGAGCGCCGGTTCACCGGCGCCGATACAGGCAAGGCGGTGCATTTGGATCGGGGAACGGAGTTCACGATTGCCCTCCCTGGGAGTCCCACGACCGGGTACGGGTGGGAGGTGACCGCTGTCCCGGCTGCGGGAGCTGTCGAGCTTGGCGAGCAGGCGTACGCTGCCGATCCGTGCGACGATCCGTGCCCGCCGGGGTCAGGGGGGACGTTCCTGTTTCGGTTTCGCGCCGTTGGAGTGGGGACGGCGCACGTTCGTCTTGACTACCGCCGCCCGTGGGAGGACCGCCCGATCGACGCGTTCACGATCGAGGTCACGGTCCTCTGAGGGCGGCGTGTCCCGACTGGACGCCCGATGTGGCAGCGTCAGAGAATGACGTCCTGAAGATTGACTCAGGTCTGCAGCTCCGGTTAGAATGATCGCCCGGAGGGGTGGGTGAGCGGCCGAAGCCACTTGCCTGGAGAGCAAGTGCACCCCCAAAGGGTGCCGTGGGTTCAAATCCCACCCCCTCCGCCAGAACGGCGGTTTGGCAGTTTCAAGTTTCGGGTTCCAAGTCAGCCGGTCTGCGTCAGGGCAGGTGCGATGTGGGAAGGATCGAGCGGTTTGAGGATATCGAGGCGTGGCAGGAAGCCCGGGCGCTGGTGCGGGCGATCTACAGCCTGACAAGGACCCCTCCTCTCGCGGCAGATTGGAGCCTCCGTGATCAACTGCAGCGCGCTGCTGTGTCCATCATGGCGAACATTGCAGAGGGGTTCGAGCGCGGATCAAACCGGCAGTTCGTCCAGTATCTCCTTCAGGCACGAGGGTCTGCAGGCGAGGTTCGCAGTCTGCTCTACATCGCTCACGATCTCGATCTCATCGGAGAACAGGAGTTCCAGAACGCTATGGAGCGTGCGACGCTGGTGGGGCGTCTCCTGAGCGGGTTCGTGCGGTATCTCCGGCAGACCCCGACGTGAGGCTCGCCGCACAGCTGCCGGAACCGTTGACCTCCCAACCGAGAACCTCTACACTGGTCATCGGCCTGTGCAGGTGGGGGGTTAGCGGTCCCCTGTATCCACAACCCGCTCTAGGTGGAGCCGATGGGCCTCCCGAGAGGAAGGGGAGACGGAAGCGGCCTGGGCACCCCGGGCGATGACGGCTGAGCCCCCTGCGACGCACACCGGTGAACCCCGTTAGGCCCGGAAGGGAGCAACGGTAAGCTGGTCCCTGCGGGTGATAGGGGATCCCTTGGCCCGAGCTCGGACCTCAGGAGCGCCCGTTGAGCCGGCCCCGACGGAGGCCCGCACGGGCCGCTACTGCGGTTGCAGGTTCGCGGTTAGCCGGTTACAGGTTCCACTTCCGTTCTTACCCAGTCACGCACCTTGACAGGGGGACAGGGGCTCGCTAGGATAAGGCGACAACATGGTCCGGTTATCTGGTGATATGCGATGAGGTTCTCTCAGTCCAGCAAGTACGCGATCCTGACCTTGGTCCGCCTTGCCGCGGCGGGTGGCGGACCGGTCACGGTGCGGGATCTGGCCGCGGATGGGGCTGCCCCCGAACCGTACCTGGCGAAGCTCGTTCCCCCGCTCGTGCGTGCCGAGATCCTCTCTTCCACGCGGGGCCGTGGGGGCGGGATCTCGCTGGCACGCCCAGCCTCGGACATCACGCTTGCCGACGTTATCCGCGTGATGGACGGCAACGCTGCGCTACAGGAGTGCCCGTTCGACCCGGACCCGTGCCCCGGAAGGCCGGATTGCCCTCTCTCCCCTGTCTGGGACCCTCTACGGGAGAGGATGGTCCAGTTTCTTGAACAGACCACTCTCGCTTCGCTAGCGGCGCGGGTGAGCAAGAGATCAACGAGGAGGTTGGGATGAGCGAGATGATCGGTAGGAAGCGGAAGGAAGCGTTGAAGCAGATTCTGCACCGGCTGCACGCCGGGGAGAACCCGCAGAAGCTCAAAGAGGCGTTCCGCGACGCGGTGGGGAACGTTTCTCCGCAGGAGATCGCTCAGATCGAGGAGGAGCTCGTGCGCGAAGGGCTGCCGCGCGAGGAGCTGATGAAGCTCTGCGACCTCCACCTCGCCCTGTTCGAGGAGTCCCTCGCCGGGGCCGAGCTCGCCACCCCGCCCTGGCACCCGCTGCACATTCTGATGGCCGAGCATCGCGAGATGCTGGCCCTGTCGAACCGGCTCGCCGCCCGGGCGCGGGAGGGAGCAGCGTCGATCCAGGCCGAAGCTGAGGTGGAGGACCTCGTGAAGCACCTCGTAGCCTCGGAGAGTCACTACCTCCGGGAGGAGAACGTGCTCTTCCCGTACTTGGAGCGGCACGGGATCGTCGAGCCGCCGAAGGTGATGTGGACCGAGCACGACCGGATCCGCGAGCTGAAGAAGGCGGTGGTCAAGGAGGTGCCGGCGGGGAAGAACCTCGCTGAGGCGGCGATCGCCCTGAGCGAGATGCTGGCGAGCCACTTCCTCAAGGAGAACCGGATCCTCTTCCCGAGCGGGCTGCGGGTCATCCCGGAGGGCGAGTGGCCGGAGATCCGCCGCCAGTTCGACGAGATCGGCTACTGCTGCTTCACCCCGGCTGCGCCGCCTCCACCGGAGGCGCCGGGCGCTCCGGCTCCCGCTGCGGCGCCAAGCCCGCGCTCCGAGTTCCGACTGCGGTTTCCCACCGGCGAGTTCACCCCCCAGGAGCTGGAGGCGGTGCTGAACACCCTGCCCGTTGACATCACGTTCGTGGACCAGGACGACACGGTGCGCTACTTCACCCCCGGCAAAGAGCGTATCTTCGAGCGTTCGCGCGCTATCTTGGGACGCAAAGTGCAATACTGCCACCCGCCCAAAAGCGTTCATATCGTCAACCAG
>DYGJ01000064.1:0-3406 GCA_020724765.1 Thermotoga sp.
CAATCGGCTACGAGCGCCGGCACAACCCCGCCCTTGCGATCGGGGACGAGGACAAGTTTGTCCGCTCGCTCACGAGCGACATGCCGCCCGCCCCGGACCACTTCGGCCGCTGCAGCGAGATCAACCGCCGGGGCCCCCGGCGCCTGTCAGACCTCTCCCCTCTTGCGGAGCTCTCCCCGGCGGAGTTCCGGGCGCGACGGGAGCGTGAGGCGACTGTGGTGGTGGACATCCGCGGGTACCCGGCGTTCGCCGGACTGCACATCCCCGGCTCCGTGCACCTTGATCTGGCGGGGAACTTCCCCACCTTCGCGGGCTGGGTTCTCCCCCCAAAGGCCGGTTTCCTGTGGGTGGTGGAAAGCCACGACGCGGCCGCCGAGGCCACCGTCTGGGCGAGGCGCGTGGGACTGGATGGAGATTCAGCCTACCTCGCCGGCGGGATCGCCGCGTGGGCGACGAGCGGGTTCGAGGTGGATCACCTACACCTCGTCTCGGGGGAGAACCTCCACGGCCGGGTCACGGGCGATGAGCGCATCGTCCTTGTGGACGTGCGCACCCCGCTCGAGTTCCGCGACAGCCACATCGCGGGAGCGGTCAACATCCCGGCCCCGGACCTCCGCACGCGCCACGACGAGCTCGATCGCCAGAAGCCGATCTTCCTTATCTGCAGCTCGGGCAACCGTTCCGGGCTCGCGGCGAGCCTCCTGCGGCAACAGGGGTTCCGCGAGGTGTACAACGTGGCGGGGGGGATGACCGGGTACAGCGCGGCCGGGTACGCGAAGCAGTGCACGGTGTGCGAAAACCCGCACGGGTCACGGTACTTCGCCCAGATCGCCGGGCAGCAGGTCGAAGTGGACGACAGGAGAGGACGATGACAGACTGGTTCACGCAACTCCGCTGGTCGCCCTACATCGTGGGCGCGGCCATTGGCATCCTGAGCTGGTTCACGTGGTTGGTCTCCAACAAGCCGATCGGTTGCTCGACCACGTTCTCCCGGGCCGCGGGAGCCCTCGAGCGCCTCCTCCGCGGAAGGCGGGCCCTCGACCGGCCCTACCACCGCGAGGTGGAGCCGAAGCTCGATTGGCAGACCACGTTCGTGGTGGGGATCGTCCTCGGGGCCGCGGCGTCGGCCCTCCTGTCCGGCGACTTCGCGGGCCGGTGGATCCCCGCTCAGTGGGGATCAGCGTTCGGATCGGGGATCGGGCTGCGGGCCGTCGTGGCGTTCCTGGGGGGGATCCTCCTCGGGTTCGGCGCGCGGTGGGCCGACGGGTGCACGAGTGGGCACGGGATCAGCGGGACGATGCAGCTCTCCGTGGCGAGCTGGGTGTCGGCAATCGGGTTCTTCGTCGGGGGCATCGTCGTCGCCCAGCTCTTGTTCCGGGTCCTCGCGTGAGGGGGCGGCGATGAGACCGAAGAGAGCTGAGCTCACGTGGGGCCTCCTGTTCGGGATTGTGTTCGGGTTCCTCCTTCACAAGGGCGGGGCGACGAGCTACGACGTGATCCTCGGCCAGCTCCTGCTGACCGACTTCACCGTGCTCAAGATCATGCTGTCCGCGGTCGTGGTCGGCGCGATCGGGATCCATCTTCTGCAAGGGTGGGGCCGGGTGAAGCTGTCTCCCAAGGGCGGGGCGTGGGGAAAGAACGCGGTGGGAGGACTGATCTTCGGCGTGGGGTTCGCCCTGCTCGGCTACTGCCCGGGGACGATCGCCGGCGCGATCGGAAACGGCCGGCTGGACGCCCTGGCGGGGGGCCTCCCTGGGATCCTCCTCGGCTCGTGGTTGTTCGCCGTTGTCTACCCGCGGGCGAAGGACGGGCTTCTCCCGAGGGGAGCGTTTCCGAGGGTCACGCTTCCTGAACTCCTTCGCCTGCCCCAGTGGGCCACGATCATCCTTCTCTCCGCCGTCATCGCCGCCCTGCTGGCCGTGATTGAGAGGGCGGGGGTGTAAGGAGCCATCCGATCAGCTGGTCTGGGAGACGCTGCTTCATCGACTGGACCGATGAGCTCTCTGCTGGAGCCAGAAGCCTCCTCTCCCTCGATCAACCGCACTCGTGAGGAGAGAGAGGGCCGGCGGGCGGCGCCCGCGGGGAAGACACGTTCTACGGAAGGTCCAGGGTGGTCTTCAGCGCCCGCTCAACGTGGCGCAGGGTCTCCGGCGATAGATCTCCCAAGCGCTTGAGCAGCCTGCTCTTGGCGACTGCACGCACCTGACCTGTCAGCACCACGGAGTCCTTCTTCAGTCCCCCTTCCGGCGCGCGAACCTCAACATCACACGGGTACTTGTGAGGAACACGCGCTGCATCTGTGAGGGGGCAGACCACGATCACCGGGCTTGCCCCGTTGAGCGACGTGCGAGAGACGACAACCGCTGGCCGTGTGCCCTCCTGCTCCGAGCCCGCCGTTGGGTCCAGCCGCAACAGGTAGATCGCCCCCCTCTGAGGCAGGGAATCGCCCGTGGCTGGGTTGCCCGATCTCACCGCTCTCCTTGCCCTATCTCAAGAGCTTCTCGATCTGTTCGCTCGAACTCCCCGCTGATCTCGAGTGCCAGCGCCTGGTACGGCCCGTCCTGCGCCATCCGGGCGAATTCGGCGTCGGTCCTGGCCTTTTCCAGCTGGTCAAGATAGTTCTGCACAGCCCGCGCAATGAGCTGGTTGCGGCTCCGGGCCGCACCGTCCGACACGGCCGCATCCGCATGCCTCACAAGATGATCCGGAAGATCGATCGTCAGACGGATCTTCGTCTTCTCCATGTGCATTCCCTCCTTGTGTACTCCACTCGCGCGACCGTGATTGTGGAGTATGCCATGAGATTGCGCAAGCATACTGAGCCATGAAGTCACGGAGCCTGCCCTCGTGTGCGAAAGGCAAGGGCCTTGCCCCCCCTCTCCAGTAGCTGCGTGTAGGCGGTCGCCCGGGCCTTGACGGGCGAACAGTGTTATGTTACGGTAGTGCCTTCTGAGGAAGGTTCTCGCGACCGGAGGGTTGCCCGGCGAGGAACCCTGGGAGGGAGGTATGACCGAAGCACGGTCTAGGGGAATGGGGACGTTCACGGCGATCTGGGCCGGCCAGATGCTGTCCATGCTGGGTACGGGGATGACGCACTTTGCGCTCACGATCTGGGCATGGCAGCTCACCGGCCGGGCCACAGCCCTCGCTCTCGTGGGGGTATGCGCGTTCGGTCCGGTGGTCCTCATCAGCCCGCTTGCCGGGGCGATCGTGGACCGTGCGAACCGCAAGCTCCTCATGATTCTCTCTGACGTTGCCGCCGGGCTGGCCACGGCCGCGGTCCTCGCCCTGTACCTGACGGGGAGGCTGGAGATCTGGCACCTCTACGTCGTGGCCACTATCGCCGGTATCTTCCAGGGCTTTCAGTGGCCGGCCTACTCGGCTGCCATCACGATGATGCTTCCCA
>DYGJ01000064.1:3416-10661 GCA_020724765.1 Thermotoga sp.
TTTGCCGGCACGTTCGGGGCGTTCCAGTTCCCGGCCTACTCGGCGACGATCAGCGTGCTTGTGAACAAGTCCCAGTACGCGCGGGCGAGTGGGATGATGTCCCTCGCTGGCTCAATCTCCGGGGTCGTGGCGCCGATCGGGGCAGGGGTGTTGCTCGGGCCGATCGGAATCGGGGGGATCATGGCGATCGATCTGGCCACCATGCTCACTGCGATCCTGATCCTTGTGTTCGCCCCCATCCCCCAGCCGCCTCCCTCGCCGGAAGGGATCGCGGGGAGGGGAAACCTGTTCCGCGAGGCGGGGTTCGGGTTCCGCTACATCTTCGCCCGACCGGGGCTCCTCGGGCTCCTCGTGGTGTTCCTGTTCTTCAACGTGAACACGAACTTCGGGTTCACCGTGCTCTCGCCGATGGTCCTCGCCCGGACGGGGAACAACGAGATCGTTCTGGGGGGCGTGCGCTCGGCGGCCGCCATCGGGAGCGTGCTCGGCGGGCTCCTCCTCAGCCTGTGGGGCGGCCCCAAGCGGCGCGTGTATGGGGTGATCTTCGGCTGCGCCCTCGGGGGCCTCCTTGGGCAGGTGCTCCTCGGGCTCGGGCGGTCGCTCCAGGTGTGGGCGGTGACGGGGTTTCTCGGGGCGATGGTCTTCCCCACGGTGAACGCCTCCAGCCAGGCGATCTGGCAGTCCAAGGTCCCTCCGGACCTCCAGGGGCGGGTGTTTTCCGTGCGCCTGATGATTGCCCAGATCGGGGCGCCGCTGTCCATGCTTCTCGCCGGTCCGCTGGCCGACCACGTGTTCGAGCCGGCGATGCGCGACGGCGGGGCGTTGGCCTCCGCGCTCGGTCCGGTGGTGGGTACCGGTCCAGGTGCGGGGATGGCGCTGATGCTTGTCCTGGGAGGGCTTCTCGGGGCGGGCGCCGCGCTCGCCGGACTCCTCTACCGTCCGCTGCGGACCGTTGAGGCAACGATCCCCGACCACGACACGGTTCCCGCGGCGCCCCCAGCCGGGGCTTCTACGGCAGTGGCTCGTCCCCGTACAGCCTGAACCCTTCTTGCGGCAAGTCTGCGTCGAAGGCGAGGGCTTCCCTGAGGGACGTGTCCATCTCGTAGACGGAGATGAAGGTCCGCTTCTTCCTCGGGTTGCGGAACCGCGCAGTTCCAGCGCTCGGAGCCCCAGTCGAGGGGGTGGTGCCGAGCGAGGGGGGTGCGGGCGCGGAAGTCCCGCACCCGGATGAAATCGAGCCCCTATCGCCCATCACATCTCGGTTGGTTCACCGGGTACGCGGGGGAACAGGCGGACCTCCCGCACGTGGGGGAGGCCCCCGAGGAACCGCACCAGGCGCTCGATCCCGATTCCGAACCCTGCTGATGGAGGACGGGCGACAGCAAGGAGCGAGCCGTACACCGCAGAGTCGAGTCCCTGTCTCCGGATGCGGTCCCGGATCTGGCCTGGCTCGTGCTCGCGTTCGCCCCCCGAGAGGGCCTCGCCGTACCCTTCGGGGTAGAGGAGGTCCATGTCGAGGAGTACGCCCGGCCGGGAAGGATCCTCCCGGTCGTAGAACTCGCGGACCTCGGCGGGGAAGTCCACGATCCAGATCGGATCCTCGATTTCGCAGGAAAGGCGTTCCTCGAATCCCTTGCCGTAGCGCTCCTCCGCGTCCCGGTAGGGAACGCGGGCAAACGGTGCTCGCAGCTTGGTGAGGTCGCGCCCCAGCGTGTTCAGTTCGCGGGAACAGGCGTCTCGGATCCTCTCTACGATGCGGACGAGGAGATGCTCCCCGAGAGCCAGCATGTCATCGCGGGTGGCGTCCCGCACCTCGAGGTCGAGCTGGACGAACTCGAACAGGTGCCGCCCGCTCCTTCCCCAACTTGCTGGCTCCAAGCGGACGTTGGGGGAGAGACAGAAGATCTTGTCGAGCACTTGAACCGCCGCCTGCTTGTGGAAGATCATGCTTGTGGTGAGGTACCACTCCTGGTCGTAAGCTCTGATCGTCGCCCGACTGGTTGTATGACGGAGGGGATCCGTCACCGGAGCGATGATGACCGGCAGGAGTTCCACGAAACCTTTCCGACGCAGCAGCTCCCGTGCCGCGTCCAGTGTCACGTCCGTTATACGTAAGATCGCCGCTTTTCGTTCGTCAACCATGAGACCTCCCTTGGGAGACAACACACGGCCTCGCCCGATCGAGGGCGCAACTGGCCAGAAGAGCTGGAGATGAAGGTTGTTACGCCCCGGAGGGGGCGTTGAGATTGGCGGAGCCCCAAGGGAGATCGGCTGAGAAGATCGTGTGCTGCATGCTCATCACCCCGCCCATGTGGTTTGGATGGGGTGTAGCCTAGCGAGGCGCGCCTTCTTCGTCAAGGGGTTGCTCTTGGTGGCATGAGCCGTGAAAGGGGCTGCGCGCCGCTGAGAGTGCCTACAGCAGCTCCCCGACCCGCCTCAGGAACGCCACCACGAGCTTGAGCGTCGCCTCGAGGTCCGACAGGTACAGGGTCGAGACCGGTGAGTGGATGTACCGGCACGGTACGGACACCACGCCGGCAAGGATCCCGCCCCGCTCGAGGTGGATCGCCCCCGCGTTGGTGGACCCGTAGGCAGGGAGCTTGTACTGGTAGGCGATCCCGTTCTCGTCGGCGATCTTCTCCAGGAACCGGGCGAGCTTGGGCTTCACCGTGATCGACCGGTCGGCGAGGGTGATCGCCGGCCCGTGCCTGAGCCGGACCGGCTGCTTGGCCTCGGGAACGCCCGGCATGTCCGCCCCGATCGTTCCCTCCAGGGCCAGGGCGAGCTTGGGTGCGATCCGGTACGCGGCGACCTTCGCCCCCCGCAGGCCACCCTCCTCGTGGACCGAGAAGCTGGCCACCAGCTTGTAGGGGAGCTTCTCCTTCGCGAGGATGCGCAGCGCTTCCGCAACCACGAGACATCCCGCCCGGTCGTCGAACGCCTTCCCGGTGACGTACCCCTCCCGCAGGCGCAGGAACGGGTAGTGGATCGTCGCTGGGTCGCCGATGTGCACACCAAACGCCTCCGCCTCGTCCCGGCTTCGGGCCCCGATGTCCACGAACAAGTCGTCGAGCGGGACGACCTTATCCCGTTCGCCGTCGGAGGAGATGTGGGGCGGGGTGGATCCGATGACGCCGTACACGTCTTGCCCGCTGCGGGTGCGGATCGTGAGGCGATGGGCCATCAGGATCCGGTCGTCCCATCCGCCGAGGGCGGTGAGGCGGAGGTACCCGTCCTTCTCGATCCACTTCACCATGAACCCGACCTCATCCATGTGGGCATCGAGCATGACAGCGTCCCCGCTTCCGCGAGAGCAGATGAGGTTCCCGAGGGTATCCGTCTCGCAAGTCTCGGCGTACGGCGCGGCCATCTCCTGGAGTACGCCCCGCACCTCGTCCTCGAACCCGGCCACCCCGAATGCATCGGACAACGCCTGCAGCTTCTGTTCTAGGCTCACACTCGCTCCTTTCGTCAAGGCGCCGGATTATACCGGCTACGCGCGTAGGGCCTTGTAGAGGAGCTCAGCGGTGGCTTGGGGGAGGCCGGGGACGGACAGGAGCTCCTCCAGGCTCGCCCGGCGCAACCCGTCGACGGACCCGAACTGGGCCAGGAGGGTCGACTTTCGCTTCGGGCCGATCCCCGGGACGCTGTCGAGAAGGCTCCCCAACGTCCGCTTGTCGCGAAGCACCCGGTGGTACTCGATCGCGAACCGGTGCGCCTCGTCGCGGATCGCCTGGAGGAGCTTGAGCGCGGGGGAGCCCCGCGGAAGGAGGATCGGGTCGGGTCCATCGGGCACGTACACCAGTTCCTCCCGCTTGGCGAGCGCGGCGACCTCGATCCCGCCCAAGTCCACCTCGGCGAGGACCCGCCCGGCGACCCCGAGCTGGCCCTTGCCCCCGTCCACGAGGATCAGGTCGGGGAGGTCGGAGAACCGGCCGCGGGCGACCGTGGGGTCGGCGAGCTCGGCCAGGCCGTGCTTCAGCCGGCGGCGGAGCACTTCCTCCATCATCGCGTAGTCGTCCGGCTTTCCCGAGATCCGCACCCGGAACTTGCGGTACGCGTCCCGCCGCGGACGGCCGCCCACAAACACGACCATCGAGCCGGTGGCCTCCCCGCCCTGGAGATTGGAGATGTCGAACGCCTCGATCCGCCACGGCCGCACGGGAAGCGAGAGCGCTTCCGCGAGCTCGTCCACCGCCTCCTCTTCCGCCGGAAGGAGCTCGACTTTCTCCGCTTGCTTCAGGGCCAGCGCCGCGTTGCGCTCGGCCATCTCCAGGATCGCACGCCGCTCGGGGGATCGGGGCACGCCGACGTGGACCCGCCCCCTCCGTCGGCCACCCAGGTACGACGCGAGCGCCGCGTGCTCGGGCACGGGGAAAGGGACCAGGACCTCCGGCGGGATCGCCGTGGCGCGGGTGTAGTACTGGTCTAGGAACTCCTCCAGCGCCTCCTCGGAGGTGGAACCCGGGGGAAGGGAGAGGGGGAACCCCTCCCGCCCGATCAGCCGCCCGCCGCGCACGATGAGCACGGCCCCGTGCCCTCGCTCATCGTTCACCGCCACGGCCACCGCGTCGAGGTCCACCGGGTCGGGCAGAGCCACGGTCTGCCGCTCCCGGATCCGCTCCAGTGCCCGCACCGTGTCGCGCAGCCGCGCCGCGTGCTCGAACCGCTCCTCGGATGAGGCGCGGACCATCTCCAAGGCCAGATCCTCCACCGCCCGTTCCACCCGGCCCTCGAACAGATGAGCCGCCGCATCGACAGCCCGCCCGTACTCGGGCGGGCTCACCAGGCCGGCGCACGGGCCCGAGCAGCGGCCGATGTGGTAGAGGAGGCACGGTCGGTCGTAGGTCTTCTCTCCCAGTGGCAAGTTGCAGGTGCGGATGGGGAGAAGCTTGTGGGCGAGCTTGAGTACGCGGCGCATCGAGCGGCTGGAGGTGAACGGGCCGAAGTAGCGGGCCTCGTCGGGGGCAGGGCGGCGCACGACGAGGACCCGTGGGAATGGCTCGGCGGTGATCTTGAGGTACGGGTAGCGCTTGTCATCCCGCAGCCGGGTGTTGAACCGCGGGCGGTGCTTCTTGACAAGGGCGTCCTCGAGAACGAGCGCGTCCTCCTCCGTCCCGGTGACGATCGTCTCCAGATCCTGCGCTTCCTTCATGAGGAGCCGGACCTTGAGAGACAGGCCGCGCGGCTTCTGGAAGTAGGATCGGACCCGATCGCGGAGAGAGGAGGCCTTCCCCACGTAGAGGACCAACCCGTCAACACCCCGGAACAGGTACACGCCGGGCGCTTTGGGGAGGTCCCGCACCCGCGCCGCGAGTTCCTTCTTGGCGGCCATGACCGGCCCCATTCTCCGCCCCGGGCGCCTCAGGTACAGGCGGAGGGGGTGAACTGGGTCATCGTGCGGACAGCTCCTCGCACAAGGAGACGAGCGAGACCGCTTCTACGTCTTCGGCTAGCGGGAAGCGCTCGACGCCGCCATACACCATCACGCGCCGCTCCGGTCGGACGGTGTCGCAGGCCAGGCGGAACCCCCGCTCGATCTTCGGCGTGAGCCCGCGCTTGATCTCGATCGCCCAGGGCTTGCGCTGGCCGGGGAGCTTCAACAACAGGTCGATCTCGGCGCCGGCGGCGGTGCGGAAGAAGTGCGGTTCGGTGCCGCTTGGTGCAGAAGAGATCAGCGACTCGACCGCTAGGCCCTCCCAGCTGGCGCCGGCCACCGGGTGCGCCAGCAAGGCCTCGATGTCGCCCAGCCCGAGGAGCGCGTGCACCAAGCCGCTGTCGCGGACGTACACCTTGGGCGACTTGACCAGGCGCTTGCGGACGTTGCTGTGCCAAGGAGCCAGGCGGCGCACGAGGAGCAGGTCCACGAGCAGGTCGAGGTAGGAGGCGACCGTCTTGCCGTCCACGGCGAGGGCACGAGCGAGCGCCGCGGCGTTGAGCAGGCCGCCCTGCTGGTGTGCGAGCATTGTCCAGAGCCGGCGCAGGGTCTCCGCTGGGATGCGTGGCCCGAGTTGCGGGATGTCGCGCTCGAGGTAGGTGCGGATGAAGTCCGTGCGCCAGCGCAGGCTCGCTGGATCGGATGTGGCCAGCAGGCTCTCCGGAAACCCGCCGCGCAGCCAGAGGGTGTCCAGACGTTCGCCACCGGCCTCAACGGCGTCGAGCGGGGCGAGCTCCAGATAGCGGATGCGTCCCGCAAGCGACTCGCTCGACTGCTTGAGCAGATCGATCGACGCCGAGCCCAGCACGAGGAAGCGACCCGTGCCCTTCCCTCGCCACCTGCCCGCGTCGATGAGCCCGCGCAGGCATAGGAAGAGCTGCGGCGTACGCTGGATCTCGTCGAGGATGACGAGCTTGTCCTCATGCTGCGATAGGTAGAGCTCGGGCTCGGAGAGTTTCGCCCGGTCGGCTTCGGACTCGAGATCAAGGTAGACCGCTGGCCGCGCCCTCGCCACTTCGAGCGCCAGCGTGGTTTTGCCGACCTGACGAGGCCCGAGCAGCGCCACGGCCGAGGATTCGGCCAGAGCGTTCGTGAGCGTGGGGAGGATCCGGCGGTGGATCATCCGTGCAATTATGGAGCACAACTCCAGAATTGCAAGGAACGCCGACAACCCGCTTCTGGAGGAGCCGGACCTTGAGGGACAGGCCGCGCGGCTTCTGGAAGTAGGATCGGACCCGATCGCGGAGAGAGGAGGCCTTCCCCACGTAGAGGACCAACCCGTCAACACCCCGGAACAGGTACACGCCGGGCGCTTTGGGGAGGTCCCGCACCCGCGCCGCGAGTTCCTTCTTGGCGGCCATGACCGGCCCCATTCTCCGCCCCGGGCGCCTCACGCGCAGGTGGGGGTGACCGTTACGTCTTCATGTGGGCCAGCGGCCGCCTGTTGTAGGTGGCACTGCCTCTATCCACACTCTCCGAGAACAGCCCCCATGCTCTGAACCTCTCCGTGCTTGGTGAGAGGTTGTTGAGGATGAGTCCTAGGCGATGCCAGTCCAGGACAGTGTCCCTAGGTATGCACGAAACAAGATCTGACGCCACTTACTCACACCGGGCGTGAGTTGATCTCGGGGGTGCCCTAGGTTTTGCCGGTCCAGAACAGCTTCTTCCGCCGTGCACGGAACAGGACCTGACCCCTACACGACAGACTGGGCCTGAGCCCGGGCTTCGCGGTCAAGCTGGTGGTTCGTGAGGACGGCATTGACCACCTTGCCGATCGCCCGAAGCATGCCGATGGGCCAGGGAAGGCC
>DYGJ01000065.1 GCA_020724765.1 Thermotoga sp.
CCCACCGATCGGCGTACACCCCGCGCAGCACCTCGCCCACCGTTCCGAACTTGTAGGAGAAGTCGTATGCAGCCACCGTGTCGAACACGTGCGCCGCAGTGAGGAAGTAACGGGTGGGGCCGGAGAACAGGAACGGGTGCCCAAACGCGATGACCGCGTCGTTTTCGACCAGGGTCACGGTTCCCAGCGCTCCGATCGTCACGTCGCCCATCGCGAGCCCCACCCCTACCGGCGCGCCCGGTGTGAGGTCGAGCGCCGGCGCTTGTCTGGGCACGGCGGGGACAGCGAGGACGCGCGGGACGCCGAGGCTTACCAGGCCAGGCACCGTGGTGCGCCAGGCCGGCAGGAGGTCGGTCAACGGGTGCCACATCGAGCGGAGGTCGATCCCCTGCTCCAGGGTCGCCACCGCCCGCCTTGACAGCCCGCTCACCGTGACCGGGGCGCTCAGGAAAGGCAGAGACAGTTCGCCTTCAGTGGCTCGGGGCCCGTCGTGCGGGACAGGTTCGGTGGGACTCGGGGCGACCTCGGCGAGGACCCGGAGCATCGCCTCGATGGGGGTCACCAGGGCGAGCGGCCGTTCGCGATCGGCGGACCACGCGGCGGCGCGGGACAGGGCTCCCGCGAGGCGTCCGTCGAGGTAGATCGGGCTTCCCGACATCCCCTGGGCCACTCCCCCGGAGCGGGTGATCGCCGGCCCAAAGGCGCGGATGACGATGAAGTCGTCTCGCTCCCCGGGCTCATCGAGCACGGCCACCACCTCGACCTCGAACCGAGCGATCTCCGTTCCCGCGACCACGGTCAGACCGTACCCGGTCATCCCGGGAACAATCTCGGATAGGGGGATCGTGTCCACTCCCCAAGCGACAAACCCGATGCACGCTGCCGCGAACACCCCGAGCCTCTTCATCTCTTCGCCTCCGTCGCGAGGGCCACCGCCCGGGCGGCACCCTCCTCCATCGTCCGCACCGGGGTCAGGCCGGTTCGGGACAAGACCTCTCTCCCTTCTGCTTCGTTCGTTCCCGTGAGCCGGATCACCATCGGCAACCCGAGCCCAGTTGTCGCCTCGACCACGCCCTGGGCCACCTCGTCACAACGGGTGATCCCTCCGAACACGTTCACGAACAGGACGGTGGCTTTCCCATCGCGGAGGATGAGTTCCACGCCCTTGCGCACCCGCTCGGCCCGCGCCCCACCGCCGATGTCGAGGAAGTTCGCCGGTCTTCCGCCTGCCTGTGCGACGAGGTCGAGCGTGGCCATCACCAAGCCCGCCCCGTTACCGAGAATCCCGATGTCGCCATCCAACCGGACGTAGCTCATCCCCACCGCCCGAGCGTCTGCCTCAAGCGGGTCCACCACCGCCTCGGCCAGGCCCGCGAACTGCTCCGCGGGTCGGTGGTCGTCATCGAGGATCAGCTTGGCATCGAGGGCGAGAAGCCCGTGATCCGTCACGGCGAGCGGATTGATCTCGGCGAGGTTCGCCTCGTAGAGGGTGAACACCCCGTACAGCTTGGCCGCGATCTCGACGAGCGACTTCCTGATCTCGGGCGGGGCGAGGGACACGAGCGAGCGCAACCGGAACGAGAGCGGCCCCTCCAGGGGGGGGATGTGAACCTGACGGATCGCCCCCGGGTTTGTCCGGGCGACTTCCTCGATGTCCACGCCGCCCTGCGGTGAGTAGATCATCACCGGGGACCGCGTGCGACGGTCCAGGGTCACGGACAGGTAGTGTTCAGCTGTTGCCCGTACGGCTTGGACCACGAGGAGCTCGCTGATCAGGAGCCCCTTCAGTTGAGACCCGAGCATCGCTTCCGCGACCCGTGCTGCCCCGTCGGGGTTCTCTGCGAAACGAATGCCCCCCGCCTTCCCCCGTCCACCCACCGGAACCTGGGCCTTGAGCACCACCGGGCCGCCGACGGTTGCGGTGGCGACCCGCGCCTCATCCGGCGTTCTGACCACCCCCCCCCGGGGGACTGGGATCTCCGCCTTCTCCAAGATGTCGCGTCCCTGCCACTCTAGAAGCCTCACCCGTGCCTCCTTTCAGGGGAAGGTTACCCGGAGGCCAGGGGCAGGGCCAGAGGCTCGCGGCCGACGTCGGGTTGCGAACGAGGTCGGTTTGCCGGTTTTTCCGGTTGGGGTTACACTTCGGGCGATGGCTGTGACCTATGATACGAACTACGACGTAGACAAGATCCAAGTCCTGGAGGATATCGACGCGGTCCGCAAGCGACCGGGGATGTACATCGGTTCCACCGGACCCGATGGGCTCCTTCAGATGATCTACGAGGTCGTGGACAACTCGGTCGACGAGGCGCTGGCTGGGTTCTGCAAGTCGATCGACATCACCATCCACGGCGACAAGCGAATCACCGTCCGCGACGACGGCCGGGGAATCCCGGTTGGGATCCACCCCGAGGCCGGGGTGAGCACGGTCGAGCTCGTGCTCACTACCCTCCATGCCGGAGGCAAATTCGACGAGGGAGGGTACAAGGTATCGGGAGGCCTCCATGGGGTGGGGGTATCGGCGGTAAACGCCCTTTCCGAAAGCTTCACCGTCGAGGTGCGATGGCGTGACGGGAAGGTCTACCGTCAGGAGTTCGCGCGCGGTCGGAAGCTGACCGAACTCGAGCCAGCGGGAGAAACAGCCGAGACGGGCACGACGATCACCTTCCTCCCGGACCGGGAGATTTTCGGCGAGATCCACTACAACTTCTCCAAGCTCTCCCACCGGCTGCAGGAGCTGGCGTACCTCAACGCGGGGATCGCCATCCACCTTGACAACCAAATCTCCGGTGTCAAGCGCACGTTCCACGCCGAGGGCGGGATCGCGGCGTTCGTGAAGGAGTTGGCCACGGGCAAGGACTCGCTCCACGAGGCGCCGATCTACCTCGCTGAAGACCGCGGCAACCATTCTGTCGAGATCGCGATGCTGTTCACGGACGCGATGGAGGAGGAGGTGTTCACCTTCGCCAACAACATCAACACCCGCGAGGGCGGCACCCACCTCACGGGGTTCCGGGCCTCGCTGACGAAGGTCCTCAACGACCACGCCCGCGAGAAGCGGATCCTGCGCCAGGAAGACGACGCGTTGCCCGGCGAGGCGATCCGCGAGGGGCTTGTGGCGATCGTGTCCGTGAAACTTCAGCAGCCCGAGTTCGAGGGCCAGACGAAGGCCAAGCTGGGGAGCCCGGCGATGCGGGCGTTTGTGGAAGAGGTGATGCGCGAGCAGTTAGGCCAGTACCTCGGGAAGAACGCGGGGGTGGCACGGGCGATCATCGAGAACTCGCTGTCCGCGCACCGGGCGCGCATGGCGGCGGCTAAGGCGCGCAAGCTCGTCCGCCGAAAGGGGGCTCTGTTCGGGGGCGGCCTCCCGGGGAAGCTCGCCGACTGCACGAGCAACGCGCCCGAGGAGGCTGAGCTGTTCATCGTCGAGGGCGACTCGGCAGGCGGGTCGGCCAAGCAGGGCCGCGACCGGGCGTTTCAGGCCATCCTCCCTCTGCGGGGCAAGGTCCTCAACGTGGAGAAGGCGCGGCTGGGCAAACTTCTCGACAATCAAGAGCTGCGGGCGATCATTACCGCCCTCGGGACCGGGATCCGCGACCAGCTGAACCTCGACGAGCTGCGCTACCACAAGGTGATCATCATGGCCGATGCGGACGTAGACGGATCCCACATCCGCACGCTGCTCCTCACGTTCTTCTTCCGGAACCTGCGCCCCCTTATCGAGCGGGGGCACATGTACATCGCCAAGGCTCCTCTCTATCTCGCCCAGCGCGGGCAGACCCGTGTCTACCTTTACTCCGACGAAGAGCTCCAGGCGCATCAAGCCGAGCAGGACGGCAAGTACACCGTGCGCCGGTTCAAGGGCTTGGGCGAGATGAACCCCGGGGAGCTGTGGGAGACGACGATGAACCCGGAGGCACGGACGCTTCGTCAGGTCACGGTTCGCGACGCGCTGGAGGCGGACGAGGTGTTCACCACCCTCATGGGCACCGACGTCGCGCGGCGACGGGACTTCATCCGCGAGAACGCGCACCGGGTGGTGGCGCTCGACATCTAGCGGTTGCACCCCCCGCCTGAGCGGGGAGAATTGCGCGGGGCCGTAGCTCAGTTGGGAGAGCGCTAGCATGGCATGCTAGAGGCCACGGGTTCAACTCCCGTCGGCTCCACCAGAAGTTCCCGCAGTTTTCTCCCGGGCTCGCCTCTTCCCGATCGCTTCGTCGCGAACACGCAAAGGCAGGTCAGCTGGGTCCATTCGATGGGGGAGCTCTGTCTGCGGTGACTGGCGAGGCACCTCGGCTTGAAACCCCAGGGGCAACATGCGGGTTTCTGCGGATTGGTTCAGTCCACTGCGGCTCGTGGACTCCGACACCGGTGCTCAGTTTCAGAAATGCCGACTTGATGGTCGCCCCCCGGCGAGCGTTGAGAGCCAGATACAGTCCACGAGCACCGCCCATCCAAACGTGGTTGTCTCTTCAGGGCTGTCAGGGGCTTGCCATCCCACTTCTCGGAGCAAGTTGACATGTCCACCATAAGCCACTATATTCAGGTGCAAAGAGGTGGCACCGCTCGGAACGGGCCACGACAAAGGCAAACCCTCCGCGAGGGGGGGACGCAAAGCCACGGGTCCCACGAGGACAGCCGGGTTGCCGAATGGAGCGTGAGAACGAGTGTTGTGGCGATGGGTAGGGATCGGCCTGGGGGTCTTCCTCTTTCTAGCTGTACCTACTCCTTGGGATGACCCGGACATCGCCGGAGCAGCGGGTGCAACGGGTTCTCCTGATCTGAATGCAGCCGGTCTTCCGTGGGGCGTGGAACGCATCCGTGCTCCCGAAGCATGGCGGATGACCACAGGGAGCCCAGAGATCATCGTTGCGGTGATCGATAGCGGAATTGATAGGACAGTCCCTGCCCTCGCTGACGTGCTGTGGGTGAACCCCAGGGAGATCGCGGGAAACGGCCGCGATGACGATGGGAATGGCTATGTGGACGATGTTTGCGGATGGGATTTCCGAGACGATACACCGACCCATCTTCGGCGCACGGCGTTGCACTGGCACGGAACGTTCGTCGCCGGGCTGATCGCGGGACGGTTTAAGGAGGGAGGGCCGGTCGGGGTTGCTCCCAATATCCGAATCATGGATGTGCGGTTCCTTGACTCGCGGGGGCTGTTCACGACGAAAGACTGGGACGGGCTGGCAAGCGCCATTCGGTACGCGGTGGACAACGGCGCCCGGATCATCAACCTCAGCCTGTATGCGAAGGGTACCCCGCCGGGGGGTGTGGAACAGGCTTTGGGGTATGCGGCTTCCAAGGGCGTGATCGTGGTTGGGATCGCTGGAAACGAGGCGAAGCCGGAAGTCCTGTACCCGGGCAAGTACAGCACCGTGCTCGCTGTGTCCGCCACGGATTCCGCCGATGGGCTGGCCCCTTTCAGTTCATGGGGTCCCGAGGTGGCGCTGGCCGCTCCGGGACACGAGGTGGTATCACTCCTCCCGGGCGGTGTCGCAGCCAAACACTCCGGAACCTCATTTGCCGCTCCCCACGTGAGCGGAACCCTTGCCCTGATTCTCTCTGCGAACCCCTCGCTCACCGCGCGGGAGGCGATCGAGGTTCTTCTCAAAACCTCTACTCCCCTCTCGACCGACAGCGACCCACGCTTCGGGGCAGGGCTGGTGGATGCTGGCGCTGGAGTGACCCGAGCGTCCGCGGGCCTTCCGTAGACGAGGGACAGACGTCCCCTTGACAGGCGGGCGCCATCGTTATATAGTGCAAAGCAGTTTGAACTAATCCTGAAAAGGGCAAACCTATGGGAACGTAGGGGCGCAAAGCAACGGACCCAGGACGGGTAGCCGGGCTGCCAGGTGAGGAACGAGACCTGGGGCCCGTTTTCTTTTGGGTGGGTGGACTGTGATCGAGGAGGGCGGACACGTGCAGGTGACGCTGTACTACAACGACGAGGACCAGTACCTACTGGAGCTGGTGGACAACCTGGCGGAGAGAGACCGGAAGTCACGGTCGGCCGTGATCATGTGCATTCTCGAGGAACACTTCGAGCGCGGAAAGCGCTTGGGGGAGATTCTCGTGGACATGCGGGCTGTCACGACCCAGGATGTTGCGGAGGCTCTGGAGGAGCAGAAGTCGGGCACCGAGTCGCGCAAAGTGGGGGAGATCCTCGTCGAGAAGGGTTGCGTACAGGATGAGACGGTGAGACGAGCCCTGGTTGTTCAGGGACGTTATTGCCGGAGTTGAGGCAACTAGAAGAGAAGTAGAGTCGGATCTGCCGAAAAGGCAAACCCGGAGCGATCCGGGGGCGCAAAGCCATGGACCTCCCGAAGGCCGCCAGGCTGCCGAAGCTCAAGCTTGGGAGGGAGGGAACCATGGCGAAGGTGTTGAGTCTGCGCAGGGTGGGGTCGGATCACGGCGCGTGGTGGGCTGTCGGGGCAGTCCTCCTGTTCTTGGCGAGTGTGTGGAGTGGAGTTGTTCCGGGTTCAGGCGCGGTCGTCGACCCTTGCGGCAACTACACGGTGACCTTTCTCGGGGCCACATTCGATGGTACAAACACCAAGTTCAGCTACCGCGTGTGCTCCAACGGTAGCCCGGCGATCAGCCACTGGGTCATGGGCCTTCCTACGAGTTGCGCGGGCTGTAGTGACGTAGTGGCCGCGAGTCATAGTTACTCCTGCGGAACAGACCCGACCACTGGCCTGTTCGGCATGAAGTTCGACCAGGGTTTCAGCACGCCGCAATGCAGAGACTACTGGATCGAGCTGCGGGGATACTGGCCGACGGGAGAGATCACGGTTGCCGTCAAGGCTGGAACAACGAACTGCTACTACCAGGTTCAAGGGCCGGCATGTCCTCCTCCCGGCCAGCCGGGGCTGGTGCTCGAGAAGAAGACGAACGGGGTAGATGCGGACACGCCGACCGGGCCGGTGGTGGTGGTGGGGTCGACGGTGACGTGGACGTACGAAGTGACGAACACGGGGAACGTAGCGCTGACGAACGTGGTCGTGACCGACGATAAGGTAGGTTCGATCGGGACGATCCCGAGCCTTGCGGTGGGGGCGAGCGCGACCCTGACGAAGACGGGGACGGCCGTTCCTGGTCAGTACGCGAACGTGGGAACCGCGACGACGACGTACAGCGGTCAGACAGTGAGCGACACCGATCCGAGCCACTACTTTGGAGCGCAGCCGGGGCTGGTGCTCGAGAAGAAGACGAACGGGGTAGATGCGGACACGCCGACCGGGCCGGTGGTGGTGGTGGGGTCGACGGTGACGTGGACGTACGAAGTGACGAACACGGGGAACGTAGCGCTGACGAACGTGGTCGTGACCGACGATAAGGTAGGTTCGATCGGGACGATCCCGAGCCTTGCGGTGGGGGCGAGCGCGACCCTGACGAAGACGGGGACGGCCGTTCCTGGTCAGTACGCGAACGTGGGAACCGCGACGACGACGTACAGCGGTCAGACAGTGAGCGACACCGATCCGAGCCACTACATAGGGGTAGATGGCTACATCGCCATTACGCCGGGGCAGGCGACAAACGCGGTGGGCGACCCGCACACGTTTGCGATTACCGCGTACGCGGAAGGTGCGGCGCCCAGTTCGTGGGCCCTCAGCTACACCGTGGCGCCGACGCCGGGGAGCCAGAGCTTGAGCGGACCCACGGTGGCCCCGGACGGGATGAGCGCAACGTGGAACCTGACGATCAACAGCACTGCGCCAGGGGCGTTCTTGGCAACCCCGACGGTGACGATGACGTTCCCCGGCGGGACGCAGGTCGTGCGGACGACGGACGGCCTGGGCGGAAGCACCGTGCCCGCGCAGAAGACCTACGTGCAGGGACGGATCAGCCTGAGTCCGTTGTCCGCCACGAATGAGGTGGGGGATCCTCACACGCTGGTTGCGCTGGTTGAGACGACAACCGACGGGTTCGCGTGGTTCCCGGCGCCTGGCGTGGGAGTCACGTTCTCCATCGTGGGTGGGGCCGCGATCTTTGTCGGCGGGGTCAACACCTCGGTCACGAACAGCGCGGGTCAGGCGACGGCGCAGATCGTTTCTTCAACGCCGGGAACGGTCCTGATTCAGGCGGCAGCGGACCTATTCGGCAACGGGACGTTTGTCCGTGTGACGGGCACGCCTGGGAATGGCGGCAACGCCGCGAAAACCTACGTGGATGCGCGGATCAGCGTGACCCCGTTGAGCTCGGTCAATCCAGTAGGCACAGACCATTCCGTGACCGCGCTGGTGGAGGTCAACGCCGGCGCTGGCTGGGTGCCGGCCTCAAATGGCACGCCGGTCGTGTTCACGCTTCTTACCAACACGGCTGGGGCTACGTTCGTCACGCCGTCAGCGGTGACGACGAGCAGCGGGCAGGCTTCCGTGACTCTGTTCTCGTCGAACCCGGGTGGCGTCGCCATCCGAGCGACGGCGGACGCTACGGTAGCTGGACTGGTTCTACGGCGGGCAACCGGATCGGGCGGTCTGAACGGACCTGATGCGCTGAAGAACTGGGTGCGGAACAACGAGCCCCCCACGGCAGAGAGCCTGTCCCTCGTCACGTGCCAGAACACCCCGCTGACCTTCTCCTTGCGTGGCAGCGACCCCGACGTGAACCCAGCGGACCCAGCGTCGCATCCGCTGACGTTCGCGATCCAGGGGGCACCGACCTACGGTGCGGTGAGCGGGAACCTGAGTGCTGTCACGTACAGCGCGCCGCACAGCGCGTCGGTGGACGTGGTGTACGTGCCGCAGCTTGGCTTCCTCGGCACGGACTTCATCACCTACACCGTTACCGATCCCACCGGCGCGTTCGCGGTGGGAACGGTTCGGATCACGGTTGTGGACTGCGGGGAGGAGATCGCCGGTGGAGGCGGTGCATTGGGACCGCGGATCGTGATCAACGAGATCGCCTGGGGCGGCACCGAGGCAGACCCGAACCACGAGTGGATCGAGCTGTACAGCTCGCTTGGTGAACCGATCGACCTCACCGGATGGACCCTCCGCTGGCGGCGCAAGCAGCCGGGGCACGTGCTGGAGCAGTACGTGAAGGTTGTGGATCTCCGCGGGGTGATTGACGAGTTCGGGTTCTACCTCATGGAGCGCCGCACCGACGACGTGGTGAGCGACATCGAGGCCGACCTCATCTACGAGGAGACGGGGCCGGTCGTCATCACGGAGATCGCGTGGGGCGGGACCGCGGCAAGCCCGAACGACCAGTGGATCGAGCTTACCAACATTACGGAGAACGCGGTGAACCTCACGGGGTGGACCCTCCGCTGGCGTCTTACCCAGCCGACCACGGCCGAGGAGCGGGAGTGGAAGGTGGTCGAACTCCGCGGGACGATTGCCCCGTACGCAACGTACCTCCTCGAGCGGGGGAGTGACGACGTGGTGCGGTGGATTCCGGCCGACCTGATCTACACCGTGGCCCTCGATCCGCGCGGCGAGGTCATGGAGCTCGTGGACCCAGTGGGCACAGTGGTGGACACGGCGAACGCCGAGAGGGTCGGGCGTTCCGGGTGGGCCAGTGGCTACGGTCTGGGCAACGCCCATCCGTACGCGACGATGGAACGGGTGAACCCGTTCGCTCGCGATGCAGAGCACAACTGGCAGGCGAACTCGGGAACCCTCACGCATGGCACGGACCGCGACGGGACCTCCCTCGTGGCCACCCCGCGGGCGGTGAACGAACGGTTCCTCCTGTGGGCGTATCCGGAGGTGGATCCGACGGAGCTCCCGGCGGATCTGGCATTCCTTCCGTTCACCCTCGATCTGTCCGACCCAGGGGAGGTGCTGGAGCTCGTGGACCCGGCGGGGAACATCGTGGACACGGCAAACGCCGACAACCCTGACCGCGACGGATGGGCCGTGGGATACGGCCTACACGGGGCGCTGCCATTTGCGACGATGGAGCGGGTGGACCCCTCCTTGCCCGATCTCGACGTGCACTGGGACGCCAACCAGTACATCGTGATCAGCGGCCTGGACACCGATGAGGTGTGCCTGGTGGCAACAGCCCGACGAACGAACCCGTTCTCCTCCGGTCTGCAGGTGATCAGGCGCCGCAGGTGGTGGCGCGGGGAGATGTGGTTACGGTGGCGGTCGTCGCTCCAACTGCCTGTGACGATACACCCTGCCTCCCCCACGCCGTGCTGACGCGCGCTGACGACGCGGCTGGCGGGGCAGGGGCGGTTCTCCCGCCTGACCTCGAGCAGCGCGTGCTCGTAGGGAGGCGGATCGAACCGACGGACAACTACCAGTTCCAGTTTGCCACGGCGGACCTTGAGCCGGGAACCTACCGGCTGTGGATCTCCCTCGGGAGCACCCTGTTCCGGGTTCTGGCATTCGAGGTCGTGGAGGTCGTCGCCGGGCGGTAGGTACAAGAAGTCGCGGCGGGATTAACCTGGGGCCTGGGAGCTTTGCCTCCCGGGCCTAGTTCTGTCTGACGGGCAGGCCTGATGGAAGGTTGCGTCTGTACTGGCAGTGCGGCAAGATCGCCCCCTTGTGAAC
>DYGJ01000066.1:0-4485 GCA_020724765.1 Thermotoga sp.
GGCCGCAGCACCCACACTTCGACTACGAGATCGCGGGCGAGGGCGAGCTGGTCCCGGATGAGCTGGCGGCTACGGTCCAGACCATGATCCTGGAGCTCGATGTAGAACCTCCCCGGGAAGATCTCGGCGAGCCGGCCAGCCGCAGCCGCCGCTTCGTCCAGCCGTCCGTGGAGGATGTGGCGCTGCACCTCGCCAGACTCGCACGCCGAGAGCGCGATCAGCCCCGCGGAGTGCTCCGCCAGCAGATCGAGATCCACCCGCGGCTTGTAGTAGAAGCCCTCGATGTGGGCCCGATTCGCGAGCAGAAGAAGGTTCTGCCACCCCATCCCATCGGCCGCCAAGACGACGAGGTGGTAGGGGGACCGGCTCGTTTTGGGGTCGCGCGAGCGGCGGGAATCGGGGGCCACGTAGATCTCACACCCAAGGATCGGCTTGACTCCTGCGGCCCTGGCCGCCCGGTAGAACTTGATCGCCCCCGACAGGTTTCCGTGATCGGTGAGGGCGAGGGCCGGCATCCCCAGTTCGGCCGCGCGGGCGACCAGGTCACGCACGCGGCCCATCCCGTCAAGAAGCGAGTACTCGGAATGAGCGTGCAGGTGGACGAACGCCACGCTACCTCCAGATGAGAACGATCCGCTCCTCGTTGGGGAACCCCCATCGGAGCTGCCGCCGTGCCTCCTGTTCCACCACGTGGGGGAGGGTGGCATCCGCTAGCTTCCGACGCAGGGCCAGGATCTCTTCGTGCGCCTGTTCCTCCTGAAGGCCGAGAAGGTGTAATTCAGCCCGCGCGTCACAGATGTCGACAACCCTCGTTCCGAATACCCAACCCACCCCGAGGATCGTCGCCACGACCAGCCCGAGGGGAAGGTACCTTCTACCGCGGCCACGTTGCCATGGGCGGGGCATAGGTATCCTCGATGCGCAGGAGTTCGTTGTACTTGGCAACCCGCTCCGAGCGGGACACCGAGCCGGTCTTGATCTGCCCGCACCCTGTCCCCACCGCGAAGTCAGCGATTGCGGTGTCCTCCGTCTCGCCGGACCGATGGGAGATGATCCGGGTGTACCCAGCCGCCAACGCGAGGTCCATCGTTGCCAGGGTCTCGGTGACCGTGCCGATTTGGTTCAGCTTGATGAGAATCGCGTTCGCAACGTCATTCTCGATCCCTCGGCCAAGAAGCTCGGGGCTGGTAACGAAAATGTCGTCGCCGACCAGTTGAACCGCATCCCCCAACCGCTGGGTAAGGAGCGCCCACCCCTCCCAGTCTTCTTCGGCAAGCCCGTCCTCGATGGACACGATCGGGTACCGCTTCACCCAATCGTGGTACACGTCCACGAGATCAGCCGCCGCGTTCTCCCCCGCCCAACGGTACACCCCGCGGTCCGCCGCGAAAAACGAGCTTGCCGCGCAGTCCAACGCCAACGCCACATCCCGCCCCGGCTCGTACCCTGCATCCGCAATCGCCTGAACGAGAACCCGAAGTGCGTCCTCATCCGCCCCCAAGCGGGGAGCGAACCCTCCTTCGTCGCCAACGGCGATCGAATGGCCCTTCCCCTTGAGGATCTTCTTCAGGGTGTGAAAGACTTCGGTTCCGTAGCGGAGGGCCTCCGCGAACGCCGGTGCTCCGAGGGGCACGAGCATGAACTCCTGGATGGCGAGACCGCTATCGGCATGAGCGCCGCCATTGATGACGTTCATCAGGGGGATCGGCATCTTCCCCGACCGCGCACCGGCAAGGTACTTCCACAGGGGGATACCCAGCGATGCGGCCGCCACCTTGACACACGCAAGGGACACCGCAAGGGTTGCATTCGCGCCCAATCCCGATTTGTTCGGCGTTCCGTCGCGCTCCACGAGGAGGGCGTCGATCTCCTCCTGCCACAGAGGGTCCATCCCCTCGATGTCCGGTCCGATGACTTCGTTCACGTTGTGGACCGCGCGCTGGACACCTTTCCCCTGGTAGCGGTCGTCGCCATCCCGCAGCTCGACAGCCTCGTGAATGCCGGTGGAAGCACCCGAAGGCACGGCAGCTCGGGCCTCGGTCCCGTCCTCCAGCGTGATCTCGACCTCGACCGTGGGGTTGCCGCGTGAATCGAGGATCTCGCGCGCCCAGACGTCCTCAATGAGGTTCATTCTATCACCCTCAGAGAGTCTACCGGGGGAGAGAGGCCAGGGCCAGGAAGGTTGTCCGATCCCCTCTACAAGCGGCCGCGCAGCCGTGGGTCGAGGGCGTCGCGGAGCCCGTCACCCAGCAAGTTGAACCCCAGCACGGCCAGAGCGATCGCCGCCCCGGGGAACATCGCGTAGTGCGGAGCGACGCGGATGTAGGTCTGACTACGGCCGAGCATCGTCCCCCACTCCGGAGTCGGCGGCTGGGCTCCCAAACCAAGGAACCCCAATCCAGCTGCCCAGAGGATGGCGTTGGCCATCTGTAGAGTAGAGAGCACGATCAGCGGGGCGAGGCAATTCGGCAGGATATGCCGGCGAATGATGGTGAGGCTGCTCGTGCCCACCGCGCGGGCCGCCTCCACGAACTCCCGCTCCCGGATCTCCAGAACCGAGCTCCGCACCACACGGACGTAGGTGGGGGCAAACGAGATCCCCACGGCAAGCATCGTGTTCCACAGCCCCGGCCCAAGCACCGCTACAACCATGATCGCGAGCAGGATTCCCGGAAACGCCATCAAGACATCCACGAGCCGCTGGGTCAAGATGTCGGACGCCCCACCGTAGAACCCGGAGACAGCGCCCACCGGCGCGCCGAGGACCAACCCGAGAGCCACGGAGACCACGGCCATCATCAGCGAAACCCGTGTCCCGTGAAGAATGCGGCTGAACAAGTCCCGACCCAACTCGTCCGTCCCCAGCATGTACTCGCCCGAGGGGGGCCTCAGCTTGTTGGCGAGCGAGAACTTCAGCGGGTCGCGAGGCGAGAGCTGCGGGGCAAACGCCGCGACCACGAGGAAACCGAGGATGATGATCATCCCCACCAGCGCGAGTCGGTGCTTCACCATCCGCTTCAGGGTGTGCATCGCCTAGTCGTATTGGATCCGGGGGTTGACCACGCCGTACAAGAGGTCGACCACAAGGTTGATGATCACGAACGCCAATGCCAGCAACAGAACGGCCCCCTGAACGACAGGGTAGTCCCGGGCGCTGATCGAATCGACCATCAGCCGCCCCACGCCCGGCCACGCAAACACAGTCTCGGTAAGCACGGCACCCGAAAGCAGTGCGCCGAACCGGAGCCCGATGATGGTCACGATCGGGATGAGCGCGTTGCGCAACGCGTGACGGAGAACGACGGCCCGTTGGCGCAGCCCCTTGGCCCGGGCGGTGTTCACGTAGTCTTGGCGCATCACTTCGAGCATCGTCGAGCGGGTGAACCGGGCCACCAGGGCCACCGAGGACGCGGCCAGGGTCACGGACGGAAGGATGAGGTTGATCGGCCCGCTCCGTCCTGCGGCAGGGAGCCACCCCAACCGCACCGAGAAGAGGAGCATCAGCATCAGCCCCAGCCAGAACACAGGAGCAGACAGCCCTACCAAGGCCCCGAACATGCTCGTGTAGTCGAAGACCGAGTACGGCTTGGTGGATGAAATCACCCCCACCGCAACCCCGAAGAACGTCGCCAGGAACAGGCTGACCAGCGTCAGCTCGAGGGTCGGCACCATCCGCGACCACACCTCCCGGCTCACCGGAAGTCCCGTGCGGATCGATGTGCCGAGATCCCCTCGGAACAGCCCGATCATGAATCGTCCGTACTGCACGTGCAGAGGTTGGTCAAGGCCCAATGTCCGTCGCACCTGCTCAATGTACTCCTGGGTGGCGTGCACCCCCGCCATCGCCTGCGCGGGATCGCCCGGGAGCATCCGCACCATGCTGAACACGAGCAGGGTGACCCCGAACAGGGTCGGAATCGCCAGCAGCAACCGCCGCACCGCGTACTGGATCACGAGAGGAGAGAGCAGGGAGGGCCTGCTGCGAGCAAGCCCTCCCTAGCCGTTCATCCTACTGATCGAGCCACGCCTTGTGGGCGAGGATGTACTCCCCCGGGTGGTGGACGAGTCCCTTCGCCACCGTCCGCTGGGCGTTGAGTTGTCCTTCGTAGTGGAGGAACAACCACCCTGCGTCCTCCCACAGAACCTCCAGGGCCCGGGCGTAGATCGCCCAGCGCACGACAGGGTCAAGGGTAACCCGTCCCTGGTCAAGCAAAGCGTCCACCGCAAGGTTCGTGTAGAAGCTGCGGTTGCTCCCCGCCGGCACCCATTCGCTGGTGTGAAACGGGGCAAACAGCCCGTAGTCGGCGTCTAGCGTGTGGCAGCCCCAGCCGAGCAAGAACATGTCGAACGTCGCTTCCTCGACGGGCTTGCGAAGGAAAGCGAGGTAAGCCGCCCACTCCATGGTCACGAGCCGCACGTCAATCCCGACCTCAAGCAGGTAGGCCTGGACGGCCTCAGCAACCGCGGCATCCATCATGTACCGAC
>DYGJ01000066.1:4495-10511 GCA_020724765.1 Thermotoga sp.
ATTTGAACCCGTTCGGGAACCCCGCGGCCCGAAGGAGATCACGCGCCTTCTCGGGGTCGTACCGGTACGGCTCCTGCGGGGCATACCCGAAGACAAGAGGCATGATCGGGGCATCGGAAACCCCGCCCTGTCCACCAAGGATATGCTCTACGATTGCTCCCTTGTCCACCGCGTGGTTGATGGCTTGGCGGATGCGGATGTCGGTGAACGGAGCCTTCTGGTAGTTGAACGCGATGTAGATCGTCCGTACGCTGGGGATGTTCAGGACCTCAAGGCCTGGCGCGGCCGCGACCCGCGGCGCATCCAGCGGGGGCACACGCATCATTGCATGCAGTTGGCCGGTCTCGAGGAGTACGAGCCGCGTGGCATCCGACGGGATGACCTTGAATACCACGGAGTCGAGATACGGCTTATCGCCCCAGTAGTCGTCGTTCCGGACGATGCGCACGTAATCGCCGCGCACCCAGCGGTCGAACTTGAACGGGCCCGTCCCCGCAGGCTCCATGATGTCCCGGCCCTCGGGGAGCTCCGCGATCTGTTTCGGGCTCACCATCGACACCAAGTTGTGGGCGAGGTGGGCAATCAACGGCGCGAACGGCTGAACCAAGTGGATGCGGAATGTGTGATCATCGACGATTTCAAAGGAACTGATAAACTGGTACGGGATGAGGAACTGGTAGGCTGCCTTCCGGAACCGCTCCAGGTTGACCAACACTGCCTTGGCGTTGAACGGCGTCCCGTCGTGGAAGGACACACCCTTCCGAAGGTACAGGGTGAGGATCGTGCTGTCGTCGGAAAACTCCCAGGATTCCGCCAGGAGTGGCGCCACATTGAGCTCCTCCGACATGAGGAGGAGCGTTTCCGCCAAGTGGGTGAGAACCATCCCCGCCGGAGCGGAGTTGATCTTGTTGGGGTCAAGCGACTCAGGGTCTGTGCCGAAGCCAATCACCATCTCCCCGCCCGGCTTCGGTTGCGCCCAGGCGACCGCCACGACGAGAAGCACACATGCCAACAGCAATGCCTTTCGCGCCATCGGAAACCTCCCTTGTAGGGTGTCTGGTAGAATCAAGCCCTCCCGCTTTCGGTCCTCGATCTCCTCCCTCGGCTCCCAAAGGCATACGACCCGGTGGGATACCCCAAAGGAGAACGGGCCCCCGCCTCCGGCGTCCTTCGGCATTGTAGCAGGGCAACAGGAGATGTGAAGCTCACCTCTCAGCAGCGAGACCCGAAAGCGGAACGACGGTAGATCTTCCTGCCCACGACCAGCTCCCTCACTCTGCGTTCCGTACGATCGCCTCAGTGGTTCTCCTCAGGAAGGACACTCCTGCACACCATTCAGTACGCGCCTACAACCGCCCGCGCAGCCGTGGGTCGAGGGCGTCGCGAAGCCCGTCACCCACGAAGTTGGCGCACAACACGGTGAGGAAGATGAACAAGCCTGGGAACAGAGCGATGTAGACCCCGTTGGGGTAGTAGAGGAACTCCTGAGCACGCGAAAGCATGTTCCCCCACGACACTGCCGGAGGCTGAATGCCCAGGCCCAGGAACGATAACCCTGACTCGATAAGGATTGCCTCCCCCGTCATCAGGGTGGCCTGGACGATGATCACGGACAACGTGCTGGGGAGCACGTGGCGCAGAACGATCCGCAGTCTCGATATCCCGAGCGCCCTTGCCGCCTCCACGAACTCCCGTTCCTTCAGGCTCAGCACCTGACCCCGGACGAGACGGGCCGTGCTCATCCACGACAGAATGACAATCACGGCAATGATAATGACGATGCTCTTCGCGCCCCCCAGCGTTTGGCTGAGCCAGTTCGCCATAGGAACCTCGGGATTGGCCAGAAGGCCTACCAGAATGAGGAGTAGCGGCAGCTGAGGAATCGAGAGCATGATGTCAACGAAACGGCTCACCGAGGTGTCCACCAGCCGCCCGCTGAACCCCGCAAGCGCCCCTATCAGCGTTCCCAGCAGGGTAGAAGCCAGACCGGCCGCGAACCCAACGAGCAGGGAGACCCGACCGCCGTGCAGAACCCGGGTGAGGATATCGCGGCCGAGATCATCGGTGCCGAACGGGTGCATCCCGCACCGCCACCAGAGAACAGCGGGTTGTCGGCACTGCGGCAACGACTGCAGCTCTATCGGGACTGAGAAGGATGGCGAACTGAAGCGCACCCGGCGATTCTGCCGCGCGAAGTCGTACGGGCTCAGCCACGGTGCCAAGGCAGCACAGAGCACAAGGACGACCAGAACCACGCCACCAACCAGGGCAAGCCGGTGGCGCCGGAACCTGCGCCAAGTGGTCCGTGCCGGCGATTCCGTGTCGCGTGAGCGCAGCTTCGTCCCCTTGTCGGGTTCAGTCATAGCGAATTCTGGGGTCGGCGAGCGCGTAGGCGAGATCTGCGAGGAGGTTACACGCCAGAATGAGGAGAGAGATGAACATGAGCGAGACCATCGCCACGTTAAAGTCGTTGACAAGAATCGCATCGAAGATCGCCCGGCCCATCCCCGGCCAGTTGAACACTGTCTCCGTGAGCACCGCCCCCGAGAACAGCTGCGGGATACTCAGACCAACCAGCGTGATGAGAGGAAGGATCGCATTCCGCAGCGCGTGGCGGTAGACCACCTTCCCCTCGCGCAGGCCCTTGGCTCGCGCTGTAGTCAGGTAGTCAAGGCGAACCACCTCGAGCATCGAGCTCCGCATGAACCGTGTCCACTGCGCAAGGTGAAGTGAGGATAGTGCGGCAACTGGAAGGAGAAGGTGGCGAAGGCGGTCAACGAACACGGGCCAGGCTCCGGTGATCCCCGGTGTCATCATGCTCCCCGCGGGTAAGAAGCCGCCTGTCCTCACCGCAAACAGGTAGATGAGCATGATCCCTAGCCAGAAGATGGGCACAGAGACCCCCAGGAAGTTGAACACGGTGACCGTGTAGTCGAGAGCCGAGTGCTGCTTGAGTGCCGAGAGCACACCCGTCGGGATCGAGATGACCAGTGCCACCAAGAGCGCCACCCCTGAGAGGAGAAGAGTGTTGGGAAGACGGTTCTCAAACACGTACTGGGCGGCAGGGCGGCCGAACTGACGGGAGGGCCCGAAGTCACCTTGGACTGCGCGACCCAGCCAGCGCCAGTACCGGACATACCACGGCTTGTCCAGGCCGTAGAACTCACGCAGTCGTTCGTAGTCCGCCTGCGTGAACCCGGGGTTCCCGCGGCGCAGCTCGTCGATCGGATCGCCCGGCTTCAGCGCCAACAGCCCATACAGCACGAGAGAGATGAAAAGCAGTGTTGGGATGACCTGGAGCAAGCGCCGGACAATGTAGGCAAGCATGGCTAGATAGGTATGCCCTGGGGGGCAGCGCAGCTGCCCCCCAGGACGTCTGACTCCTAACGAACGGAGCGTGCTCCGTTCTGCTCCCAGCCCCATTCCCAGGGGTTCCAGAACTGCGTGCGCGCAACGGGCGTCCCGCGCCTGTAGTTCACCAGCCCCGTTCGGACAGCAATGCAGTCGGTCCTCTCATAGAGCGGCACCGTCGGCAGCTCTACGTTGTACACCTTCTGCATCTCAGCAACGATCGCCGCCCGACGCTCAGTGTCGAACTCTCTCAGCGCGTCGGCTCGGAGCTGGTCGAACTGCGGGCTGTTCCAACCCATGATGTTCGTCCCACCGAAGCCGTTCTCTGGCAACGGGATGTTCTCCGACACTTGGGACAGCGGGGCCTTGAGGTAGTCGAAGGCCCACAGCTCGTTTGACAATGGGTCAGCCGGAGCCTCGCCCGTTCCACCACCCTCAGCGTACTCGACGATCCCCCGCCACGTGCACTCGGAACCGTGGTTCAGGTACTCCGTGCTGAACACCACGCTTCCCGGGAGGTTCTCCACCACGAGCCTGATTCCGACATCCGCAAGGAACTCTTGAAGAACCTCTCCGGTCCGAACTCGGAACGACGCCGTGGTCGACACCCAGTGGAGTTCAAACTTGACCGCGCGACCGTCCTCTGTCAACCGCTCGAGAACGCCGTCACCATCGAGGTCCGCCCATCCTAGCTCGGCTAGCAGGGCCTTTGCGCCCGGGGGGTTGTAAGGCCAGGGGTTGAGGTTCTCGGTGAAGCCGACATCGCCACGCACCACGAACGAGTTGGAGACGATAGCCCCCGGATAGACAGTCTCCGCAAGGTCCTCCCGGTCGATCGCCATAATGATGGCTTGGCGGGTTCGCTTGTCTCCCAGCAACAGGTCAGCGGCCGCCTTGCAGCTCGCGAACAGGTTGAAGTTGAGCTTCTCGATGAAGCCCGATGGGTCCACGAAAACCGTGCCCAAACGGTACTGCTGGCGAAGAATCGCGGGATCCTGGCCGGCGAGAGCGATGTCGTCCGAGGCGTCAATCTCCCCTGCAAGGAGTGCTGAGATGAGCGTTGGCTGGTTCACAATGAACCGGACGATGATCTCCTGGACGTACTCCTCCGCTCGTCCCGGCGGGGCCAGGAAGAAGTCAGTTCTTCGGGCGAACCGGATGAACTGGTTGATCCGCCATTCGACAAACTTGAACGCTCCGCTGCCGATAACCTTCGTCGGATCCACTCCCGTGGCGGCCGGGGCACCGAGGAGCTGTCCCGAGATGATGTCCGCAGCCTTACCCGGTTCCGCCTTGACCTGGATCATCACCTGTCGGTAGATCGGTCCCCAGATGTGTGCTGGCGCGATGTCGTAGAATCGTGCCAGGCCAATGGCACCCGCGATGTTTGCGTAGAACAGGTTCGGGGCCTTGTAAACAATGACGAAGTCCTTCAGCCCAAGGACACGAATCTCCTCGATCAGGTCGGAGAAGCTCCGCGTGGTCACGGGGATCTCAGGTGTCCGCTGGACCTCGAATGTGAACGTGACGTCATCTGTCGTGATCGGAACCCCATCACTCCAGTAGGCGTCGTCGCGGAGCGTCCAGTGGACCTCCTGCCGGACGAAATCGCCATTCGCGTCATAGATGACCTTGACGCGACCGTTGTCTGGTGTCGGGACTTCTGTGGCCAGCCCGGGCATCAGGTGCCCGTTGGAGTCGAAGAATGTGAGGCCGATGTTGAACAAGGCCATCACGTTTTCCTTGGTGTCTGCTGCCCCTTCCCACGGGAACAGATTCGACGGTTCCTGTGTCGCACCGATGACCAGATTGTTGAACGTTGGCCCCCCGAGGACAGCCAAAGCGAGGCCACTCAGCAACGCAAGCAACACCATAATGTTACGCATTCCTGCACCTCCTCGGTTCCCACTGCAATACTGCCAAGAGACTACCGCAGCTCAGGCAACTCAATGTTTCGAGGAACCCCACACCCTGCCCCGATCACCTCCCTGCTCACCTTGGATTGTCGGGGCAAGCACCTCGCTTCCCTACCCGCCTGTCCCGGCGCCAACCTGGATTATAGCGCCGAGCCATCTGGCCCGGTCGACCAGCCGGCAAGAACGAGGCCCGACCCCAAGGGCCGGGCCTCGTACCCAATTACCCGCGGAGACCTAGATTCCTTCGAGCGCCCCGATCGTGGTCTGCCAGAACACGATCCGCACAAACTCCGTGTAGGAGAGCGCAGATCCGATACGGAAGTTAAGCGATGGAACGAGGGCCCCCGCGTATCCCTCCGGACTCCCCACGACCAACGGGTTGACCGGTGGGTTCACGCCGAACTGGCGCAGCCGCACGAACCCCTGCGAACGGTCGAGCACCCCGTCCCCGTCCATGTCCAGCCGCAGGTCCATGTAGATCGAGGTGGCGTTGCGAACCTGGAACGAGTGGGTGACCCGGCCCGAGGTCACAGAGCCCTCGAACACGATCCGCCACCCCTCGCTCGTCGGCTCGGGGACGAGTCCCAGCGGCACCGGCCCGGCATCGGTGGACACGTTGATGAACTGCCCGTCCGTGCGCAGCTCAAGCCGGTAGCCCCGCGGCGTCACCCACGTTGACGCCCCGTTCACCGTCACGCGCCAGGTGTCCGTGCCCCACACGTAGATCCCGGGAACGACAATCGACGGCA
>DYGJ01000067.1 GCA_020724765.1 Thermotoga sp.
CCGTCTCTATGAAGTGGTGCCCACAGCGCGAGCCGTAGGCAAGGTCTGGTTCGATGGTGCGGACATCCTGGCGCGGGGGACGGACGTGGTGGACCTGCGCAGAAAGGTTGGGATGGTGTTCCAGAAGCCCAACCCGTTCCCCAAATCGGTCTACGACAACGTGGCCTATGGGCCGCGGATCCACGGGGTGCGCGGCCGGCGCGCCCTGGACGAGATCGTTCACAAGGCCCTCGTCCAGGCGGCGCTGTGGGACGAAGTGAAGGACAGATTGCGCAAGAGCGCGTTTGATCTCTCGGGTGGGCAGCAGCAGCGCCTGTGCATCGCGCGGACGCTGGCCATGGAGCCCCGGGTGGTGCTCATGGACGAGCCGACGAGCGCGCTCGACCCCACAGCCACCGCGAAGATCGAGGATCTCGTCACGGTGCTGAAGCGCCAGTACGCAGTGGTCATCGTCACGCACAATATGCAGCAGGCGGCCCGGGTCAGCGACCTGGCGGCGGTGTTCCTCACCGGCGGGGAGATGGTGGAGTATGATCAGACGAAGAGGATCTTCGAGAACCCTCGGGACAAGCGCGTGGAGGACTACGTGACCGGCAAGTTCGGGTGAGGGAGATGACGCGCGAGAAATACCAGCAGGACCTGGCTGCACTTCGGGCGGCGACGTTGGCCATGGGGCGCGATGCGGCTCGCAAGCTGACTGAGGCTGTCGCGCTCCTTCGCAACCCTGATCCAGCCATCGTGCGCGAGCTGGTTGAAGGTGACGATGCCATCGACCGTCAGTACCTGGACATCGAGCGCCGATGCCTCGATCTGCTCGCGCTGCAGCAGCCCGTGGCCGGCGACCTGCGCCTGATCGCGGCCTCGTTCAAGATCTCCACAGACATCGAACGCGTGGCCGACCTGGCGTTGAACCTCGGCCAATACGCGCAGGATCTTCACGCAAACCTCCGCTTGCTCCCGCGTCCCCAGGCGCTATTCGACCTCGGACAGCACGCCGGGTGCATGATCGAGGACGCGCTGGGTGCCTACGCAGACCAGGACGCTGATGCTGCGCTCCGTGTCATCCACGCGGACGACCAAGCCGATCAGGCGTTCTGGAGCCTCACCCACGACCTGGTGGCTGCCCTCATGCAGACGTGCCGGGTCAGCACTGACCTCCCAGAGGACACGGCGACCGGCATAGCGGGGATGCTCCTTGCGATTCGGGACCTGGAGCGAGCTGCCGACCATGCGGTGAATATCGCGGCGCGGGCGTTGTACATGGCCCAAGGCCAGTCGCAGTTCATCTGAGCCATCGAACCCGGAACCCTTCCTAGCTTGCCGGCCCCCCCTCGGGGGGCAGCACCCCTGCCGCTGCGTCCAAGGCAACCTCGGCGATGTTAAACCCGTGCTCCCGGCAGCGAAGAAGGCTGTCCTCAAGTAGGGTCAAAGGGAGCGCGTTCTGCGGTTGGGCGCGAATGGCTTCCTGCATCCACTCGGACAGGCTGGCCTTCGCCTCCTTCTCTTCCAGCACATGGTTGGCAAGAGCGACGTCGCGCTCCTCGAACGCCTGAATCGCCTGCTGGAGGATGTGACGGGAGACCGACGAGCCTTCACGCACCCGGCCGGCAGACCGGGAGGGAAGACCCTGGACGAGCGCGCGCGCCGCACGCGACACCTTGACCGCGTGGTCCGCCACACGCTCCAGCTGATCCGCCACCGTGCGGTAGTGGAGGAACTGGAACCGGGACATCCCCACCTCTTCCTCGACGATGAGGTCTCGCAGGAGGAGCCCGAACTGGCGCGACACGAGGAGGACGAGGCGGTCCACGTCACCGTCCCGCTCGACGACATCGCGGGCCAGCTCCTCGTCACGGGCGAGAAACGCCGCCACGGCGTCGTCCCACATCGCCGCGGTGATCTCGAAGATGCGCCGGATGGTGAGCGGGGCGGGGAAGTCCCGAGTACTGGCAACGCAGTGGAGTACTACTGAGGATAGCGTCTCGCCGAGAACCTCGACCCCGACGAGCGATTGCGCGATCTCCCGTACCACGCGGCGACCCTCCGGGCGAATGCGGTCACCCACCACCTCGATGACATCGTAGCCGGCTATGTAGCGGGCAATGATGTCCCGCTGCAAGTGCACGGGTTCCCGCCCGGTCATCGCGAGCGTGCAGCGGTTGCCCGCCCGCATCCCCTCAGGTACGAGGAGCATCGCGCCCGAGTCGTTGGGGATGAGAACCATCGTGCTCCCCTGGCTGACCCCAACCTGATCTGCCCACTCCTTGGGAAGCGTCACCAGGAACGTCCCTCCGCCCGTGACCTGAACCCGTCGCCGATAGGTCATCGCTCACTCCGGGAGTGCATAGCTGCCGTGATTCTATATAGCCGGAGCGTATCAGGCAACCCACGTTCGGGTGCTGCGGAGATCCGGTGGCCCTCCCCGTCGTCGAGGACGCCGCGGCCAGCTAGGGGATGATCGGCTCGAATCGAGCCTGGAAGAACCGGAGTTCGGGGGGCTCGTAGACCATTTTCAATCCGCGGATCGCCTTCCGCCCCTCGTACAGGGTGATGCAGCTCTCGGCCACGACGTCCATGTGCAAGTTGGTGTACACCCGGCGGGGGATGGTCAGCCGGACGAGTTCGAGCTTCGGCACGCGGTGGTTCCCCGTCGTCGGATCCCGCCCCGCGCTCACGATCCCCCGCTCCATCCCACGGACCCCGCTGTCCACGTACAGCGCCGCGGCCAAGGTCTGGGCCGGGAACTCGTCCTGCGGAACGTGGGGCAGGAACCGCTTCGCGTCCACGAACACGGCGTGGCCGCCGTCGGGACGGTCGACGAGGGCGTCTTCCGGGGCGTGGCCGCCGATTGGCTCAACGATCGGGATCCCCGCCTCGCGAAGCCGCCCCCCGAGGTGCTCCACCTGGCGTACGCGGCTGGCGATGTATGCGTCGTCGACCATCTCGTAGATCCCGCGGGCGACGGCCTCCATGTCCCGACCGGCGAGCCCGCCGTAGGTGTGAAGCCCCTCGAACACCACGACCATCTCCTTGGCCCGGGTGAAGAACTCCTCGTTGTTCGTGGCGATGAAGCCGCCGATGTTGACGAGGTTGTCCTTCTTGGACGACATCGTGCACCCCTCGCCGTAGCTCATCATCTCCTGGAGGATCTCCCGTACCGGTTTTCCGGCGTACCCGGGCTCGCGCTGCTGGATGAAGTACGCGTTCTCCACCGCCCGGGTCGCGTCGAAGATGATCGGGATCCCGTGCCGACCGGCCCATGCTGCGACCCGGTGCAGGTTGTCCATCGAAAACGGCTGCCCCCCGGCCATGTTCACGCACGGGGCGATGGAGAGGTAGGCGATCGCGTCGCGGCCTTTCTCCTGGACAAGACGGTCCAGTTTGGCAATGTCCACGTTCCCCTTGAACGGGTGAGGGTTCGCCGGATCGTGCGCTTCGTCAATGATGCAGTCGTAGAAGATCCCGCCTGCCCGCTCGACGTGCTCGCGGGTGGTGGTGAAGTACATGTTCATCGGCACGTACTGCCCTGGTTCGATGCGAAGCTGGGACGTGATGTGTTCCGCCGCCCGACCCTGATGGGTGGGAACGATGTAGCGGAACCCGTAGATCTCCTGGACGGCCCTTTCCAGGGTGTAGAAGTTGCGCGACCCGGCGTACGCCTCGTCGCCGAGCATCATCCCCGCCCACTGGTTATCGCTCATCGCCGAGGTGCCGGAGTCGGTAAGAAGGTCAATATACACGTCCTCGCTCCGCAGCAGAAACGTGTTGTGCCCCGCCTCGCGGATCTTCTCCTCCCGATAGTGGCGGGTCGTCATCCGCAACGGCTCCACAACCTTGATCTTGTACGGCTCGGCGATCGTTCGCTTGTGCACTGGATCCTTCCTTTCCCGCTCGAGAATAGCTTTCCAGTCTTCCGGCCCATCGCGATGCAGGCAGATAGAGCGGCCCACAGGGCCGACCCGATCGGGCGCCCGGCGAGTGTAACCCCATCCGGGCTGGAGGCAAAGCCGCGTTCTATGAGACGAAGACCGTCGCGCACCGCGGAAGCAGAGTGGGAACCCGAGGCATGGCCGGCATCCGGTATACTGAGGTTAAGATCAGCCCCGGAGGTGGAGACCGTGAACGGCTGGAAATACCTGGTAGCAGTTGTGCCGTTGGCCCTACTGGCTACGGGGATCGGGCCAAGTGCCCACGCAACGCAGCCCGCGTTGCCCTCACAGCGGACGCTCTCCTTCGGCTACGTTTCCGCCGTGTCGTTCTCTCCAAACGGCCAGTACCTCGCGGTAGGTGCGCGGAACCACGCGATCCAGATCGTGGATACGAGCACATGGCGGACGGTTCGAACCCTGGAGGGGCACACCGGTCCGGTCAACGCTCTTGCCTGGAGCCAGGACTCCCAACTCCTCGTGTCCGGCTCCGATGACGCCACGATCCGGATATGGGAGGCATCGGCAGGGAAGACGCTTCACGTGCTGACCGGGCACGCGGCTTGCGTCACCGCCGTCGCGTTCAGCCCATCCACCTACGTGATCGCGTCGGCATCCTGCGACACCACCGTGAAGTTGTGGGATGCAGCCACCGGCAAGGAGATACGCACCCTACGCGGACACGCCGACTGGATAACCACCGTAGCGTTCAGCCCCGAGGGGACGCGCCTCGCCTCCGGGTCCTACGACACGACGGTGCGGATCTGGGAAGTCTCCACAGGGTTGACTCTGCTCACGTTGCAGGGGCACAGCGACTACCTCACCTCCGTTGCCTTCAGCCCGGATGGTGCGTTTCTGGCGTCCGCGGCACGAGGAGGCGCTTTCTTTTCCGGCGAGTTCAAGCTGTGGAGTGCAACGGGGGGCTGGGAGGTTCGCTCCACCCCTCACACCAGCCCGATCACCTGTATCGCGTTCAGCCCGAACGGGAGGGTGCTCGCCACGGGGTCCTTCGACACCGCGATCCGGCTTTGGGAGGCGACTACTGGAAGAGGGCTCCGTACTCTGACAGGCCATACAGGTTGGGTCACGAGCATCGCGTTCTCTCCCGACGGGACCCTTCTCGCCTCTGGATCACGCGATGGAACCGTGCGACTGTGGGACGTGACCGACCTCGCAGGCCAGTGAGGGCGATGCCCCAGTCCCAACGCTGAACGTTCGAAGCCTTGAGCTCCATGAGGCGACCGCGATCACACGGCGGTGATGCGGTCATGCAGATACGGCTGAGCGCGTAGGTTCGGAAGATATCCCGCCGCGTATCGCGGAACTTGCTACAGAGAGCATCCCCTACCGCCACCCATAATGGAATCACCCATCCGCTGTTGCCTCTTGTCGTCACTGCCAGCGTCTCTCCCGTCGCGCTCCGCTCTCCCCGACGGAAGTCGAGAACACCTGTTTAGATGCGCGTTGCCGAACACGGATCTCCACAGACCTCCATTTGACATCAGCCCCGCGTAGCCCTATAGTAGACGTCTTTTTCGCGAAGGTAACAGGGATCACACTCGTGAGGCGGCAGTAGGCGAGGAGGGGGAGGGGAGTGGGGAAGCGGGCTCTGCTTGTCATCGTGTGCTGTGCATGGGCCGGGTGGGGTGGCTGGACGCAGGTTTCTTCATCCGGATTGGGGCTGTTGAGCGGTTCAACCACGGTCAGCCTGATGGGGTTCCCGTTGCCTTGTACCATCGTGGACGAGATCAAGCTCGATACCCCATGCGAACGAACACTGTTCGCGTGGGATCTCGAAGTGGGGATCAACCTCAAGTGCTCGTTCGACTCCCTTGCTGTTACCGTGGGCACGGTGTTTGGGATCCCGGGTACCGAACACCTGGTCCTCGGATTCGAGGGCAGGTGGGGCACTCTCAAACTCAACTCCGAGGTGTGTTTCGCAGTGCCCTATGAGTCGGTCCTGGATGTCAACAACCTGCCCAACATGGCGGTCATTCCCCCGGGGGATCTCCTGTTTGCCCAAGCCCGCGCGGAGGTGACGGGCGACATCTCCGGGATGAGCGTGCGGTGGATCGTGGTCTTCCAGGATCTTAACTTCCCCAACCCGGGCACCAGTTTCGGGCCGTTGAGCTACACGAATGCAGACCAGAACTTCGCCTTGGGTAGCCTGATCACTCTCACAGTGGGGGCAAGCGGGGGGGTGAACATCACGGTTCAGATGTGCCTGGGCGCTGAGCCCGGCGCGTTCACCGTGAAGAAGCATTCCACCAGCGGCAAGGCCAACCCCGACGCGATGTACCTCACAGTATCGCTCGCCAACATCCCGTTCCCCTGCCCGTGGTGCACGGGGCCGTTCAGCAACTTCCGGGTTGGGATTTCGGCCAAGATCCAGCCCAAGGACAACCCGTTCATCGCCCTCACCGGCAGCGTCTCCCTTACTTTGTACGAAACGGTGACCATCGGTACGTCGTTCACCCTCGGGATCACCACCGGACCTATCTGGGGCGGGTTCTCGGTGAGCATCCCCACTCCCGTGGGCACGCTGAACCTTCAGTTCGATAGCTCGGGCGGGTTCACATCTGCAAGCCTCAACATGAGCTACCGCCACCAATTCAACCTGGGGTGGACAAGCGGAACGTGCTCGGCCACCGCCACCGCCACGCCCGACAAGGGCGTAACGGGGGCATCGCTCGGCCTGGCGCTCAACCAAGGGCTGTTCACCTCCAACTACGGCCTCAGCTACTCCTGGCGATCCGACAAGGGGTTGTCGTTCTCGGCGCTGAGCCTCCGGTTCAGCCTCAACCTCAGCCCCGTCCAGGTGGGGTTCACGCTGGTGTTCGGACGTGGCGGGCTGTCCCAGTTCGGAGTGACGATAGGCTATGTGTTCTAAGACGATGCGGGAGGCAGAGATGAGGGGGTTTTCAGCCAAGGGGTGCAGCATGACGGGCCGTGTCGGGGCCAGAACCTGCGGGGCACTGGTCGCGGTTCTCGGTCTAGTCCTGGCGCTAGGGCTTGCCGGCCTGGCCCAGATCGCCGTCACGGTGACGATCAAGGATACGAGCGATCCGGCCTGTACCGGCGGCACGGGGATTTGTCCTGAGCCCTCGGTGGTAGGCCAGCAATACGCGGTCGAATTCGAGGTCAAGGTCACCGGGGACAACCCAAGCGGTCTGAGCCCGTACGGAACGGTCACCGTGACCGACGGCACCGGAGCGAGCGACTCTCGCACCGTCTCATCCGGGGACTACCCGAACGGGTGGGTCTGGCGCTGCTTCCTCACCTCGACGAGCGCCGGCGTGAAGACGATCACCGCCACGTTCGTCTCCTCGGACGGCAACTTCACCGGTGCATCGGACACCGAATCTCACACGGTGATCGAAGCCGACACCAGCGTGTCGATCACCTCCTCGGCCAACCCGTCGGTGACCGGGCAGTCGGTGACGTTCACCGCGACAGTTTCTGCCGTGTCGCCGGGTTCGGGGACCCCCACCGGGACGGTCAGCTTCTACGCGGGGGGGAGCCTCATCGCGACCAGCTCTCTAAGCGGGGGCACCGCCACATGCTCGCGCGCGTTCGGGCACATCGAGAGCCCCGTGGCGATCACCGCTCGCTACAACGGCGACGCCAACTACAACCCCAGCGACAACACGCTCAACCCGCTTAGCCAGACCGTGAACAAGGCGAGCACGACGACCTCCATCACCGCCGGCGCATCATCGTGGCTCGGAGAGCCGTACACGGTGAGCGGCACGGTGAGCGTCCCGTTGCCCGGAGCGGGCACTCCCACGGGAACGGTCACCGTGAGCGACGGTGCCGGAGCTAGCTGTGCTGCGAACCTGGTAGCGGGCGCGTGGAGCTGTTCCCTTACCTCTTCCGGCGCTGCAGGCATGCGGACCCTCACCGCCGTGTACGAGGGAGACGAGAACTTCGCCGGCTCGACCGGTACCACGACCCACACCGTGTCGAAGGTGAGCACCACGTCGGCGGTGACGACAGCTCCCAACCCCTCTTTTGTCGGTGAGGCGGTCACGATCACGGCCACGGTCACCGCGCAGGCGGGCGGAGGCAGTCCCACCGGGGTCGTGGTCTTCAGCTACGGCACGACGGCTCTGGGGAGCGCTGCACTTGGGGGCTCAGGGACCGATCAGAGCAAGGCCGTGCTCGTGACCACGCAGATCCCCCTGGGCACGCACACGATCACGGCCACCTACCTGGGCGAGGGTCGCTTCGAGGGGAGTTCGGCCACGACGGCGCACACCGTGCAGAAGCGTCCCACCGTGACGAAGGTCTTCGGATCCGATACGGCACTTGTGGTGGGCGACACGGTGACCGCTACCGTGACGGTATCCAGTCTGGGCTCAGTGCCCACGGGAACGGTTACGGTAAGCGTCAGCCCCAACGATGAGGGGAGCCCCACTTCTTGGTCCCATACGCTGGTTCCCGCAGACGGCGGCCAGTTCACGTTCACCTACACCCCAAGCAGCGCCGAGACCGCAACCCACACGTTGACCGCCACCTATGCCGGCGACACAACGCACGATGGGAGCACGGGCAGCTTCGCCCAGGCGATCCTCAAACGGGCCGCCGACGTCCAGCTTGTGCTGAATCCGTCGACCGCGTACATCGGCCAGCCGGTCGCCGTGACCGTCCGCCTGGAGGACGACACGACGGCCGGCACCGCGTCCGTGCCCACTGAGAGCATCACATTCGGCGACGGAGGGAAGAACGGCGTGTTCTCCTCCGGCAGTGCGAGTCTGACTGGAGGCACTTGCACCGTGACGTACACGCCTGGAGCGGGAGACGCGGGCACGACCACGATCACGGCAAGCTACAGCGGATCGGCGGTCCATCGCGCAACCTCGCGCGATGAGATCCTCCAGGTCCTGCTTCGGCCCACCGAGACCCGCATCGAGTGCCAGTGTGGCGACGGCTGCGGCTCTCTGCTGGTGAACCAGCCCTGTACGTACAAGGTAACTGTGGTGGACATCGCCGGTGTGGGGACAGCGCCGAGTGGGCCGGACGGGTTGGTGAGCATCACCCGCGTACCTCCCGTCCCCGGAACGGCGACTATCGCCCCCTCGCTCGTGCCCATCGTTGGACTCGTCGGGTCGCAGGGGTTGTTCGTCTACTCGGCCACCACGCTCAACGATGCCGCCGCATCGGAGTTCCTGCGCGCTGACTACGCCCCAGTTGGAGGCAACGACGGGGTGCACGCCTCCAGCGCAGGCGGCTACATTCAACCGGTGCAGCGACGGCCCACGGAGACGACGCTCAACTGCACGCCCACGCCCACCGGCGTCCTGTGCACGGTGTCGGTGGCGGACAAGCCGGGGAATCCGGGAGCCCCTACCCTGCCCCTCGGCACATATCTATGGCTGGAGGGCAATGACGGGGCAGGGGAGACCGTTCCGAGCGTCTTCACGGTGACCTCGGATTTCATCTACGTCAACGTCAGCATTCGCTACGAGTCTACCGACCTGGTCCATCTCGACTCGACGGCCTCGGTTCTTGTCGACCGGTCCGCGTTCATCCCGGTCGTCCCGCCAACTCCGCCCAGTGGAGAGCCGTGTACGTGGGGCTGTGGAAGCGGCGGCATCGACGTTGAGGCGCTGATCATGGGGCTGAACATCACCAAGGACGCCCTGAAGGCGATCGGCCTGTACCTCGACCTCATCTCGATCCCGATCAGCCTGATCCCCGAGCCCATCTGGGGCGCAGGGATCGGGTTTGTCTCCGGGACCACGATCCCGATCAAGGACATCGTCCAAGCCGTCATCGACGGCGCCAAGCTTGGGCTCGAGACCGCCCAGTTCTTCATGGACATCGACTGGGACGGCGATGGCATCCCCGCTGTCGTCGAGCTCCTCATCGGGACGAGCGATGTCAAAGTGGACACGGACGGTGACGGGCTGTATGACCCCGACGAGATCTCGTGGAACGGCGGCTGGTTCGGAGACGGGCGACGGCCCAACCCCACGATCGCCGACAGCGACGGCGACGGTCTTTCCGACGGGGACGAGTTCTACGTGTACGGAACCGACCCTTGCGTGCCCGATACTGACTGCGACACCGTGTCGGATGGCACAGAGGTTGGGACCTGGAGTCTTTCCGACACCCGGAACCACGCCGATCCGCTGATGCAGGATACCGACGGCGATGGTCTGCGTGATGACCTGGAGATCACCGCTGGCTGTCCGTTCGTGAACGACGACGACTCGGACGACGACGGACTCCAGGACGGGTACGAGGACCGGAATCGCGACGGGATCATCACCAATACGATCGGAGGCAGTGCGTCACAGGGAAGCGGGGAGACCTGCTTCTGCACCTGGGATACTGACGGCGACGGCCTGAGCGACGGCGAGGAAGAGGGTCTGTTCGGGACACTGATCACTCCCACGGGAGTGTCCACAACCGTCGGCGCCCAAGGGCCGAACCTCGGCGCCACTGTCCCTGCGCTCGACACCGACATGGACAACGACGGTCTCTCGGACTACGCCG
>DYGJ01000068.1:0-9079 GCA_020724765.1 Thermotoga sp.
CCTGCTCGACGTGATCCCCCTTCCGTGGCGGGGCCTGGGGAACCTCGGCGTGGGGTCGAAGGGCTACTGGGGGGCGGCACTGCTCGGCCTCCTGTTCGGGATCGCCCTCGGGCCGTGCACGTTCGCCTACGTGGCCCCAATGCTTGCGGTCACATTCGGCCTGGCCACGGAGAACCTGCCGTACGCGGGGCTGCTCCTGGGAGTGTTCGCCGTCGGTCACTGTGCGGTGATCGTGGTCGCCGGGACCTCGATGGGGATGGTCCAGCGCTACCTCCGGTGGAGCGAGAGGTCGCGGGGGACGAAGATCGTCAAGGCGGTGTGCGGAATCCTGGTCATCCTCGCGGGGCTGTACCTCATCTATGCGGCCCCGTGACGGGGAACCCAAGCTACGCAGGAGGTGTAGATGCGCCGGATTGAGGTGTTTGGCACAGGTTGCCCGAAGTGCCGGGCGGTGGTCCGGAACGCCGAGCTGGCGGTGGCCGAGCTGGGTATGGAAGCGGAGGTCGTGAAGGTGGATGATCTGGCTCAGATGGCGGTGCGCGGGGTGATGATGACCCCCGCGGTGGCCATTGACGGCAAGGTCATCTTCTCCGGCCACATCGTTCCCGTGGCGGAGATCAAGAGGTACCTCGAGGAAACAGGGCGCAGCTGAGGCTGCGCCGGAGGAGGAAGAGATGAAGCGGAGTGCGTTGACTTTGGTGGGGCTGTTGGTCCTGGGCACGGTGGCCCTGGCCAGCCCTAAGCTGACTGCAAGTCCCGAGCTGTACGACTTCGGCGTGGTAATGGACGGGGTGGTGGTCGAGTACCGCGTGGCCCTCACCAACAGCGGAACAAGCACGCTCAACATCAGCAGCGTGAGCTACAACTGCTCCTGCACGAGCTACTCGCTTCCCAAGCGGAGCGTCGCTCCCGGCGAGACGGTGGCGATGACGGTGACCTTCAGGACTGCGGGCTACAGCCGCTACGCGCAGCCCGTGTCCCAGACCCTGACCGTCAACTCGAACGACCCCACCCGCCCCCAGCTTCCGGTCGTGGTGCGGGGAGTGGTGCGGACCATCGGGGCGCACGAGGGAGCGCCAGCGACGCTTGACGCGGAGTTCTACGTTCTCGTGGACCTGCGTCCGGCCGATGCCTACGCTCAAGGGCACCTGCTGGGGGCCGTGAACATCCCGTTCGCGGACCTCACGGCGCGGATGAACGAACTCCCGAAGAACCGGGTGATCTACCTCTACGATGAGACGGGCATCCAAGCCGTTCAGGCGGGGCAGACGCTTCAGCAGAACGGGTTCCTCCTCGCACGTGCGATCAGCGGAGGGTTGGCGCGGTGGTGGCTGGTCTACGGCGATCTGTTCTTCGCGTGGGCCCCAGGCGCTGCGCGCACGCCTCCGACGGGCACTCCGTACTACGGAACGTTCAACGTTGTGGACCCAACCCGGCTCGCCCAGAGCTTCCTGTACCTGGTGGATATCCGATCCGCGGAGGCGTTCGCGCAGGGGCACCTCCTGGGGGCCGAGAACATCCAGTTCACGGTGCAGGACGGGATCGCGACGTGGGTCGCTTCACTGCCGCGGGCGGCCCCAGGCACAGCCCTGGCGATCTGGATCGTGGACGCGGACGGTTCCCAGGCGACCCCGATCGCTCAGTACCTTCAGGGACAGGGGTTCACGAAAGCCCGGGCTCTGCTCGGCGGGATCGCCGCCTGGCGCGCGGCGTACGGGGATACGCTCCTCTACCCCTCCCTGTGAGGGTGTAGGTCGTGCGTTCCATTCACCCCCAGGCCCGGCGCGGGCCGGGTCTGGGGACGTTTGAACGGTACCTGACCCTGTGGGTCGTCGTTTGCATTGGGCTGGGGATTCTCCTCGGCAAGGCGGCACCGGATGCGGCGCGGTTCCTCGACTCGCTGGCGATCCACGTCGGCGGAGCCCCGGTGGTGTCCATTCCGATCGCGGTTGCCCTGTTCTTCATGATGTACCCGATCATGGTCAAGATCGACTTCGGCGAGGTCGTGCGGGCGGGGAAGAACACGAAACCCGTCCTCCTGACGCTTATCGTCAACTGGGGGATCAAGCCGTTCACGATGCTCGGGATCGCCACCCTGTTCCTGGGGGTTCTGTTCCGCGGGTTCCTTCCCGGCGTGGAGATCGTGAAGGATGGGACCCAGGTCGAGCTGTTCCGGTCTTACATCTCGGGGGCGATCCTCCTCGGGATCGCGCCGTGTACGGCGATGGTCCTCGTGTGGGGCTTCCTCGCCCGCGGCAACCAGGGTCACACCCTGGTGATGGTGGCGATCAACTCGCTCACCATGCTCGTCCTGTACGGGCCGCTGGGGAAGTTCCTCCTCGGGATCAACCAGATGCCGGTGCCGTGGCAGGCGCTCCTCCTCTCGATCGCGATCTACGTGGCGCTCCCGCTCGCGGCGGGCTACTTCACCCGCCGATCGGTGGTGAGATCGAAGGGCGAGGCGTGGTTCCGTGAGCGGTTCGTTCCCTGGCTCACGCCTGTGTCGGTGATCGCCCTCCTCCTCACCCTGGTTCTTCTGTTCACGTTCAAAGGGGAGACGATCGTTGGAAACCCGCTGACAATCCTGTGGATCGCGATTCCGCTCTTCCTTCAGACGTGGCTCATCTTCGGGATCACGTACGGGTTGGCACGGTTGCTGCGGTTCCGGTACGAGGACGCGGCGCCGTCGGCGATGATCGGCGCCTCGAACCACTTCGAGGTCGCGATCGCTACGGCGACGATGCTCTACGGCCTCTCGTCGGGAGCGGCGTTGGCGACGGTGGTCGGCGTTCTGATCGAGGTCCCGGTGATGTTGATGTTGGTCCGGGTCTGTCTGCGGACCCGAGAATGGTTCGCGCCGGGCGACCGACGGGTCCAGGAGGTGGCGTGATGCGCTGGCGTGGTCTTGTTCTGCTTCTCTTCGGCGTGGTGTCCTTGGGCGCGGCGACCGAGGTCGAGCTCCACTACTTCTGGTCCGCGACGTGCCCGGACTGCATGGTGATGAAGGCGTACCTGGCCGGACTTCAGGACAGGTACCCTGAGCTTCGGGTCGTGGCCCACGAGGTCACGTTCAGCCCCGCCAACTGGCGGAAGATGGTCACGCTGGGCGAGGCGTACGGGCTGACAAAGGAGGTCACGCCCACGGTGTTCGTGGGAGACCTTGGAGTGGTGGGGATCGGCTTGGCCGCGGAGCTGCAGATCGAGGAGGAGATCCTCCGCTGCCGGGCCGAAGGGTGCCCGTCGCCGCTGGACCGCCTCCCGACTAGCCTCCGCTGGGCCCTCAGCCCGCTGGAGGTCCTGCTCATCCTGGCCGTGGGCGTAGGGGTCCTTCTCCTCGTGTGGAAGTGACGGTGAAGAATCGCGTCCTGTTCCTGTGCACGCACAACTCCGCCCGGTCTCAGATGGCGGAGGGGATCCTCCGACACGTAGCGGGCGACCGCTGCGAAGTGGCGAGCGCGGGGAGCCAACCCACCTCGGTTCACCCGCTTTCCGTGGAGGTCCTCGCGGAGCGGGGCGTGGACATCTCCGGGCAGCGGGCCAAAGACGTCCGTGAGGTTGTGGGAGAGGAGTTCGATCTGGTAGTCACCCTGTGCGGGGACGATGCGCCGGGGAGCTGCCCGTTCTTCCCTGGCGGGAGGATGCACGAGCACACATCCTTTCCTGACCCGGCTTCGGCTCGGGGAAGCGAGGAGGAGCAGCGGGAAGCGTTCCGTCGGGTTCGCGATGCTTTGTGGGCCTGGATTGTAGACCGGTTCGTCGAAGGAGGGGAAGGGCATGAGGGTTAGGCGCGTGGTGCTGGGGATTGTGGCGAGCCTGCTGGTCAGCGGCTGGGTTGCCAATGCACAGGATCTCGAGATCCTGTTCTTCTACGAGGAAGGGTGTGCGCACTGCAAGCACGTCGAGGCGTTTCTAGAGACGCTGGTCCAGGGAGGGCTTCGGTTCCAGATGCAGCGTTACGGGATCCACACCTCGGACGGGTGGAACCTCCTGAGGAGGCTCATCGCTGCATACGGTGCCGAGCTTGGCCCGGTGCCGATGGTGTTTGTGGGCGATGTGGCCATGGTTGGGACCACGTTCTACGGCATCGGCGCCGATCCCCTAACCCTCTCCGGAATCGCCCAGGAGCTGACCCTGGAGGATGCGATCCGCCAGGCGCAGGCCGCCGGCGCCCCCTCTCCCCTGACGAAGCTCCCCCCTACCGCAACGGAGGGGATCCTCTTCACCCGCGCCGAGGGATGTCCGGACTGCATGGAGATGGAGGCGTTGGTGATGCGGTGGAGCGAGCAGTTCCCCTCCCTCGGGGTCCGCCGCTTGGAGATGTCGACCGGAGATGCCGCCTCGACCTTCGACAAGTTGCGGCGGCTGTACGGGGCGCACGGCGATGCGCCGGGGTTCTTTGCGGGCGACCTGGCCGTGGTGGGAGGGCAGGTGTTCCTTCCCCGGCGGGCCCCGCTCTCCCTGGCGAGTGCGGACGGGACGGCGGTGGTCGACGAGGCGCTGGCCCAAGCGGTGGCGACACAGGCGATGTCACCGCTGGACCGGCTGCGGCTCCGGGAGCAGCTTACGTTCGGAGCTGTGGTGATCGCGGCCGTTCTCGACTCGGTGAACCCGTGCGACTTTGCCGTCTTGATCCTGCTCCTCGGGACCCTCCTCGTGGTGGGAAAGCGGGTCAAGGTGATCTGGGCTGGGTTGGCGTTCTCGGCGGGGATCTTCATCGCCTACTACGCGATCGGGTTCGCCTTGTACTCGCTGGTGGGCGGGATCCGGGCGTTCCGGGTGCCGTTCATCTACGCCGTGTCGTCGCTGGCGATCGTGATCGGCCTGTGGGAGATGAAGGACCTCCTCTGGTACGGGAAGTGGTTCTCGATCGAGGTTCCCGAGAAGTGGAAGCCATCGGTGAAGAAGATCACGGCGTCGGTGGTGTCCATCCCCGGGGCGTTCGTGGTCGGGCTCGTGGACTCCCTGTTCCTCGCCCCGTGCACCTCCGGCCCCTACATCGTGATCCTCACGCTCCTATCACAGACCACCAACCGGGTTCAGGGGGCGCTGTGGCTGCTCCTGTACAACTTCATCTTCATCCTGCCGATGATCGGGATCACGTTGCTTGTGCACTTCGGGTTCACGACCACGGCTCGGGCGGAGCGGTGGCGAACAGCCAAGCTAGGGAAGCTGCACTTCATCACCGGAGTGGTGATGGTCGTGATAGGGATCGGAATGATCGTCGGGGTGCGGCTGGGGTATCTGTAGCGCGGCGAGCCGGCGTCGCGATCAACGGGTGACGGAGCTCAGTCCACGAGCCGCCGCGCTCGCAACGAGGACGTGGCAGCCTGTGTGCAATGGCCCGCGGAGCTTTCGGCCACGCGGAGAAGATCCGTTCCCCGTGGTAACACTCACCGCCGAGCCGCGGAGTTCGCAGGGAGAAGAAGGCGTAGCGTCGGGGTTCATGCCCGACGGCCGTTCGTCGCAGACACGCTGCGACGTTACAGAACATCGGGATTCTGGATTCGTTTCTAGAACTGATCTTCTCTGCGCCCTCCGCGCCGTGCGGTGGAAGAACGCTCGTCTGTCCTGTCTTCTGTGTGCAGCGGGAATCTGCGCGCGGAGCCCGCGCGCCGCAGGTCCGCAGTCCGACGGTTGCCTCGAAAGATGTTAGGGGAACCGCCAGCCGTCGGGGCGTTCCACTGAGACGTGGGGGCGCGGGGCGAGCCGGAAGACGCCCGTGATCTCGATCTGTCTCCCCACGCTCCGGAGCGGGATGGTGTTGCTCAGTGCGTCGTCGACCAGTTCCACTGGCATCACGCCCGTTCCGTCGTCCAGGCTGAGCTGGCACCCGCGGATGCACAGGGTGAGGACGCGCCCGGTCAAGACGACCTCGCGGCCGGCGTACTCCGCCCCCGCGGACGCCAGCTCCCACACGGTGATGACCACCGGCTCCGACGGGCCGACCTCTGCTGCGGCATCGCTCGCCGGTGCGATTCCCTCCGACTCCGCCGTGGCCTCGCGCTCCACGTGAGGCTGGAGCACAGGTGCGGCGTCCGGCTCCTCCTCGGTCGGGGCAACCGCAATGGGCACATCGCCTGCCGTGGCGGTAGGAGCGGACACGGTGGGGGGAGCAGCCGCCACGGCCAGAGTGTTCGGGTGGGTGGGCGGGTGGACGTTCCCTCCCCGGAACAGGCCCAATCCCACGGCTACACCGATCCCGACCGACACCACAGCTGCACCCATCAGAATCCAAGCTAGAGTTCTGTTCATTCCAGCCTCCCATCGCGGACGCGCAGCACCTGCGTCGCCCGTGCCGCAACCCGATCGTCGTGGGTGACCAGCACGAGGCCCGCCCCCCGCTCGTCATGCAGTGCCTGAAGGACCTCCAGTACCACGTTCCCGCTCTCGGAGTCGAGGTTCCCCGTCGGCTCGTCGGCGAACACCAGTGCGGGCCCGTGGGCCAGGGCGCGCGCGATCGCCATCCGCTGTTGCTCTCCCCCTGACATCTCTCCTGGCAGAGAGCTCAGTTTGTGCTCAAGTCCCACCCACCTCAGGGCCTCGGCGGCCTTGGCTCGGCGGTCGGCGACCCGGCCCAGTTCCAGGGGCAGGAGCACGTTTTGGAGCGCGGTCATCGACTCGTTGAGGTAGTACTGCTGAAACACGAACCCCATCTGGGTCCGGCGGACGAGGCTCAGCTGGCGGTCGCTGAGGCTGGCCCGGGAGACGCCGTCGAGAAGGACCTCGCCCGCGGTGGGGACGTCCAAGCACCCGAGAAGATGGAGGAGCGTGGATTTGCCCGACCCCGACGGACCGACGATGGCGAGGTGGGTTCCCTTCTCGACGGTCAGGGTGGCATCCCGGAGCGCCCAGAACCGGCCTTGACCGCGGCCGTAGGCCTTGGATACGCTGCAGAGTTCGATTCTCATAGCGCCCTCAACGCCTTGATCGGCTCCATCCGCGCCGCCATCAGGGCGGGGTACACCGCGGCGAGGGTGCCCACCCCTGCTGCGACGAGGAGACAGATCCCGACGTAGCTCGGCGAGAAGTGGGGCGCTGCGGCGAGCCCGAACCCGGTCGTCCGCGGCAGGAGCTGGGTCACAACATAGCCCGCGCCCACGCCCAGCACCCCGGCGACGAGCGAGACCCACAACGACTCGGCCACGAACAGGCGGAACACGTCTCCACGGGTCGCCCCCACCGCGCGCAGGAGGCCGATCTCCGCCTTCCGTTCGTACACGGCCATCGTCATCGTGTTCATCGTCGTCAGCACCCCGACCACGATCGCCACCCCCGTGATCAGCATCAGCGTTGAGGCCATTGAGCCGAACAGCCCGACCAGCATGTCGAACACCTCCGATGGAGGCACGGCCTGCAGGTTAGCGAGGCGTCCGAGCGCCTGACGGGTCTGGGCCACCCGCTCGACGTTCGCTGTCTGGACCAGCACCGCGCTGACCTCGTCCGCAAGTGCGAGCACGCTCTGGGCAACCTCGAGCGGGACGAACACGAACGTGTCGTCCCGTCCGCCGGTGCGCGGAAGGATCCGGACGACCTCGGCCTCTTGCTGGGCGTAAAACGAGAGGGTGATCCGGCTACCCACGGAGAGGCCGAGCCGGGATGCCGCATCGCTGCCGACCACGGCTCCATCAAGGCGTGTAACGCCCCACTGTTTGAGCTGGAGGATCTCGTCCGTGGTGCCGTAGAGGGGGGTCATTGCGTCGTTTACCCGCACCCGGCCCACGACCACGGGCACCGCCAGCCGCACGTTGCTCACCGCGCGAACATCGGTGAGTCGGTCTTGGGGGATGTAGGCGAGCGTGTCGGCCCCCTGCATCAAGGCGAGGGTGAGCGTGTACGGGCACCCCACGGGCAGAAGGAGGATGTGGGCCCCCAACCCCCCGATCTCGCGCTCCAGTCCCCGTTGGATCCCCGCGCTCGACGCGAGCAGGGCGAACAGGGTGGCGACCCCGATCGCGATGCCGGCCACGGTCATCACCAGACGAGCCTTTCGCTTCTTGGCATTGGCGAACACGATCCACATGGTGTCAGGCTCCTACCGTGCGTTCTCGGGTGGGGGACCCGCGAGCAACCATAGGGCCGAGACCCGTTTCAGCACGGTTTCGGATCACTGGCACAGCCACGTCCAGCGCACGTACTCCGGCGACACCAGCGCCTCCAGATCCGCGGTGAGGTGAACGTGCGACGACTCGTGGCCGTGAGCGACGATGAACCCTTCGAGCACGCTGCTTCCCGTCTGATGGGCCAGCATGCACCCCTTCGTGGCGGGGGCTTCGTACGCCCCCGCGAAGAGAGCGTGGACCATGAAGCTGTCGACGTAGTCCGCATCGTCAAGGCGGTCGTGCCACACGAGCCGGAGGGACGAGATCACCCCGTCACGGCCCAGCGCCAGGAGTACATCCAGGGCCGTGACGACACCGGGTCTGAACGCGTCCGAGCGCGTGCCACTGGGTTCGACGACCACGTCATGGGCGACGAGGGTCCACCGCGGCCCCCGAACCGTCACCTCCTGGATGACGACCGTTCCGCCGTTCGCGTCGCGCCGCCCCACCTCATCGCGGAAGCACTGGCGGATTGCGGAGAGGCGATCCGGCTGCTCGAGGTAGAGGCGGATGGTCATCCCATCCTTCACCGGGAAGCTGTCCATCCTCAGCACGGGCCGCTCGAACTCCCCCCCCGCGTACTGCGCGTCGTACCACCATCCGGTGAGCCCGTTCAGCGAGGAGATCCAGTGGGTCGCAGCAGCTTCATCCCATACGTACTCCAACGGGAGATCTCCTCGCTCAGCGAGGTGGACGAGCACGTCGAACACGGAGAAGTGGCCGTCCGTGAAAAGGTCTGGCCGGAGCGTTCGTACCCCTGCCGGGTCGTACTTCAGCGCTCCCAAACCGCGGATGTCCACCGTCCCCTCGGCTGAAGGGATGCGACCCACGTACATCTGCGATGGCACAAGCCAGCTCCCCTCAGCATCGGGAAGGAGGACGTCTTCACCCTCCCCCGCCAACCCAAGAAACGCCACCCACAGCATCGCCACCACCACCGCTCCGGCCACCATCAGGGCGCTGGCCACGAGGTGCTGGCC
>DYGJ01000068.1:9089-9978 GCA_020724765.1 Thermotoga sp.
CAAAGGTCCATCCCAGACACCTCCCGTACCATTCCCCTACGCACCTGGGGTGGGTAGGTACAGACTCAGCCAACGTAGGGCGGTGGTGTGGAACCCCTCTGGGGGGGCGATGGAGATCCAGCGGAGACGCCTGTGCGGGCTACCGGGCTTGCGCGCGATCCCACAAGCGGCCGAGGGCGGGGCGGAACCGATGCGCGAAGTCCCCATCCGTCAGCGGCTCGGGGACGTTGGGCACGGTGATATACGGGACCCTCACGCCTCGGGCTTCGATGTACCCCTCCTCCGCGGCGGCGAGGTCCCGCCAATCGTCGCGGGCGTACGTGCGCTCCATCTCCGCGCGGGGCACGGAGTGGGTGAGGATCCCGTCGCGCCGGGCGCGGTCGTAGCGGGCGAGGTTGCGGCGCCACGACTCGTCGAACGTGACGTCGAGGTAGAGGATCCCCGCGTTCCGCAGAAGATCGGGCGGAAGGAGGGCCAGTGCGTCGCGGTACCCCGTGGCCCCGCCGCGGGCGAACTCGACGATCACGGTCTCGCCTGACCGCGCCGGGCTGCGCGTGACGGCCTCGCCCAGCTTGAGGATGAGAAACGGCCACAGGCTGTCGTCCGCCACGGCGTAGTTCTCGCCGGCGCGCCGGGAGTGAAGACGTCCCCGGCCCACTTCTTCCCACAGGTCATCCTCCACGAATACCTGCCACAGGAGGGGAAAATCGTCGGCCACGCGCGGCGTCCCGAGGTGGTACGCTGTTGCTCGCTCGTCGGGTGCGAGGTTCGACAAGAACTGGATGAGCTCGGACTTCCCCGCTGCCGGCCGGCCGAGGAGGAACAGGTACGGCAGCAGATCGCCTGGGGGTCGGGGTCCATAGACGAGGTCGGCGGTTGGCGCGATGTC
>DYGJ01000068.1:10051-10427 GCA_020724765.1 Thermotoga sp.
CATCGGCGGGGACGGAGTACCGCGGGTCGCCCCGCGCCGCCTGGCGGGTCAGGGACACGGGGATGGGCGCCGCGAAGCGGAGGAACATCGTGGGCCAGGAGAGGTCAGCCTCGCGCTCCTGGAACTGGGCGAGAAACGCTCGATCCCCCAGGGCGGCGGCGTAGGCGGCGTGGACGCCGAGGTGGGACTCCTCGAGCACGGTCTTCCCCGCGGCGAGGGCGTCGCGGATCCCCCGCTCGCGCTCGGGCAACGCAGTCCAGATCGCCTCACTCAGTCGGTCGCGTTCGCGGAACAAGTCGATCCCTTCTTGCTCGGCGACTTCCTTCACCAGCTCGGGGAGCACCACGATCTGATCCGAGTAGTACAGGCGCACCAC
>DYGJ01000069.1 GCA_020724765.1 Thermotoga sp.
TCCGGCCCACGACGAGCGGGACTTCGCGTTTGCTCGGAAGTACGGGCTTCCGATTCGCGTGGTGATCGCCCCCTCGGACGGACCTGTGCCCGACCCGCGGACGATGACCGGGGCCTACATCGAGCCTGGGACGATGATCAGCTCAGGGCTGTTGAGCGGAACCTCTGCTGCGGATGCACTCGCCCGCGCAATGGCCTATCTCGAAGAACAAAGGCTTGGCGAGCGGACGGTCACCTACCGGCTGCGCGACTGGCTCATCTCCCGCCAACGGTACTGGGGGGCGCCGATCCCGATCGTGTACTGTGATCGCTGTGGAACAGTTCCCATCCCGGAACGTGATCTTCCGGTGCTATTGCCGGACGTTCCGTTCATCGGGAAGATGGGGTTGGCCGACATCTCCGGTTACGCGGACACGTCCTGCCCTCGCTGCGGGGGCAAGGCGAAGCGCGACACGGACACGATGGACACGTTCGTGGACTCGTCGTGGTACTTCTTGCGTTTCGTATCCCCGCGAGAGGATGGGGCTCCGTTCGTGTCCGATGACGTGAACCGGTGGCTCCCGGTAGACCTCTACGTGGGCGGCGTCGAGCACGCGATCCTTCATCTTCTCTACTCCCGGTTCATCACCAAGGCCCTGTACGACTCTGGGTACGTGTCGTTCACAGAGCCGTTCAAGCGTCTGTTCACCCAGGGAATGGTGTGCCATACCGCTTACAAGTGTCCCCAGCATGGCTGGCTTCACCCGAAAGAGGTGAACGACCAACGGTGTACGAAGTGCGAACAGGTAATCGCGACGTCGTATTTCTCGATGTCGAAGTCAAAGAAGAACGTGGTCGAGCCCGCGGACATCATCGCGCGCTACGGCGCGGACACAGAGCGGCTGTACACCCTGTTCATGGGCCCTCCGGACCGGGATATCGAGTGGTCCGAGGATGGGATCCGCGGAGCGTGGCGGTTCCTGAACCGCGCGTGGAGCGTGGTGGTCGGTGAGATTCCCCGATTGACCGGGTCAACGGGCGATCTGGACCCAGCGACATTGGACCCCGACGGGAGAGCCTTGTGGCACAAGCTCCACGCCACGGTGAAGAAGGTGACGGAGGAGCTTGGAGACCGTTTGGGGCTGAATACGGCGATCGCGGCGATCATGGAGCTCGTGAACGAGCTCTCCTCGTACGTCGAGCGGCTGGAGGCCAACCCGCAGCTCGTGCGTCGGGTTGTCCGCGATCTGGTGCTCCTCCTTTCTCCGTTTACTCCGTTCTTCTCCGAAGAGCTGTGGCACCGGCTGGGAGAACAGCAGCCGGTTCTCGAAACGCCGTGGCCGGAGTACGATCCAGAGGCGGTGAGGGGGGATGAGGTGGAAGTTCCTGTCCAAATCAACGGCAAGGTTCGTGCCCGCGTCCGCATGGCTGCCGCAGCTGCCGCGGACCGCGACGTGCTACAAGCGACGGCCCTTGCCTGGCCCGAGGTTCAGGAGCGCCTGAGGGGGCAGGAGGTTCAGCGGGTGGTCGTCGTGCCGGGGAGGCTCGTGTCGATTGTCGCCCGTTGACCGGCAGGTGAACACGGTGGCCCAGATCACGGTGGTTGTCCCGGTCTTGAATGAAGAGGCGTCTCTTGGTGAGACGCTGCGCACGCTTCGCGCGCAGACGTTCAAGGATTTCGAGCTTCTCGTGGTGGACAACGGGAGTACGGACCGCAGCCTCCAGATCGCTGCTCGGTTCGCCGATCGGGTGATCGTCGAGCCCAAGCGGGGAGCGCTTCAGGCGATGCACCGCGGGTTCGGCGAAGCCCAGGGGGAGTTCATCGTCGGTGCCGATGCGGATACGGTGTACCCCCCACGGTGGCTGGCGCGGATGGTGAGGGCGCTGCGCCGGACGGGGACGGTGGTCGCCTACGGCCCGATGGGGTTCCGGGAGAGCCGGCGTTCCACGCGCGCGCTGCAGGTGGGCGGATACTGCGTGCTGGCATGGTTATCCCTCGTGTTTCGGGTCCACCTGTGTGGGGCGGCGAACATGGGGATGCACCGGGATGCCTACCGCGCAGTTGGCGGATATTCACCCTTGGAGAAACGGGCGTCCCCCGATTTCCGTCTCGCTCGGGCCCTGAAAGGGGCAGGGCGCGTACGGTTCATCCCCACGATGCCCTGCTATACCTCGAACCGGCGCTTCGTGCGTGCGGGGTGGGTTCGCGGAGCGGCTGAGGCGTTCTGGTATTGGCTCGATGTGGCTACGGGCCGGGACCGGATCCCCGGTGAGCGTTACTGGAGCGATCCCGAGAAGCGCCGTGCCGCCAGACAGAGGTAGGTCAGCTTTTGTCCGCGTTTGGGCAGCATTGCGCACACTGCCGTATGAAGCGGTGTGGTCTGTCTACCTCTGCTTGATCCTGTGCGTTCTTCCATGGGTGGTACCTTCTCGGGCAGTGGGCGGGATACCTTCGGGGGCTTGCCTGTTCTGCGTGACACACGTGGGCTCGCTGGATCCTCTCTTTCTGGTCCGGCACAGCCGGCGGTGGCGCCTGTGGGCGCTGTTCACCGTCGATGAACGCCACCCGTGGCTGCGGTTTTTCTACCAAGCCTTCTTCCGGTTCCGGGTGGACCCGAATCGAGCGGCGAAGGGGGCGCTTCACTCCCAAACCCTGGCGGCGGCTGTGGCCTGTCTTCGTCGCGGCGGGAGTATCATGGTCTTCCCCGAGGGGCACCGCTACTGGGAGGGCCGGCTCTACGCGGGGGTGGCGAAGCTTGCCCATCGGGCAGGAGTTCCCATCGTCCCTGTGCTTCTCGCCAACGCGTACGTCTACCGGCCGGGGGCTGAGGAGGCCCCCCTGCACCGGATGGTCTGGTGCATTCTCCGCGAGACGCGCCGCCAGGGTGGTGTGGTGGTACACTTTGCAGACCCGATTGTTCCGAATCCGTCACTTTCGGAAAGGAGTGACACCGAACGAATGATGGGTGTGATCGAACGCGTGTTCACCGTTTTCTACCGGGAGGCGTACGGTCTTCCAGGCCCTCGATGGGCCGGCGAGTGAGCCCCTTCGCCGGCAGACAGAGCTTGACCTTGCCGCTCCGATGCCCGTATAGTCACCCGCGACCGGGGAGGCGATCGTGATCCAGGTGGGGCTGTTCATGTCCGATACAGGAGGAGGCCACCGCTCTGCCGGCCGGGCGATTGAGGCAGCGTTAAGCCTGCGCTATGCCGAGCGGTTCAAGTGCGACTACTTCGATGCATTTCGCGCCTGCGGGTACTTTCCATGGAACCGCGCCCCGGAGATCTACCCGCTGTGGGTGCGCTATCACGAGCCGTCGTGGAATCTGTTCGTCACCGTGACCGATCGCCTTATCGCCACTTCGGTCGGACGGAGACAGCTTCCACGGCTGGCCGTGCCACGAACGCGACGGGCGAGGCGACGGTCCCGCGCGTGGGACATCGTGGTTGTCCTCCACCCCGCGTTCAACGAACTCGCCGTGGCCCTTCGGCGCACCGCGGTCCGGGAGTTCTCCATCGTCACCGTGGTCACGGATCTCGCCAACCCCCACAGCGGCTGGTATCACCCTGAGGTGGACCGATGCCTTGTGCCGTGCGCGAAGGCTTACCAGCGGGGCGTGGAACTCGGGTTGAGCGAGGAGAGGCTGCGCATTGTGGGACACCCTGCTCATCCTAAGTTTGCCCTCTACAACAGGACCAAGGCAGAGGCGCGGGTTGAGCTGGGGTGGGAGGCTGAGCGTCCGGTCGTTCTTCTCGTAGGCGGTGGAGAGGGAATGGGGATCGAACGGGTGGTCCGGGAGATTGACGCGGCGACGCTTCCGGTGGATCTCGTCGTCGTGGCGGGGCGAAATCTGGCGCTTGCTGAGAGGCTCAGACGCTACCCATGGCAGGTTCCAACCCGCGTCTACGGGTTCGTTACGAACATCGAAGCAATGATGCGAGCATCCGACGTGCTGGTCGGGAAGCCCGGACCTGGAGTGATTGGTGAAGCTTCCATTTCGTCGCTCCCGATGATCCTCATCGGCGGCATGGCTCAAGAGCGGCCGAACACACCGTTCGTGGTTGAGGCCGGTGCGGGGGAGGCAGCCTCGAACCCGGCCGAAGCAGCTCGGATCCTTGGGGAGTGGCTCGCTACCCCTGGCGAGCTCGCCCGTCGTGCGGAGCGGGCGCGGGCGATCGCCTTCCCCAATGCTTCGTTCGACGTGGCCGATGAGATCGCCGCCATGAGCGGGGCTCCACGACCTGTAGGCTAGGGGCTGTCGGCGTGGCGGAGGAGCGTCGTCCGCCATGATGATGAACGGTCGTGATGCGCTTCCCTCCAAGGGAGGTGTGGGGCCGCACCCAGCCGGGCACCATTCAGTTCTACCATTGTCCGATGTACCATAGCGTCCAGGGGGCTGCAAGGTGACTCCATGAAGATCGGCCTGTTCACGGACACGTACGCGCCAGATGTCAACGGCGTGGTTACGGTGATCCAGCTCATGGAGCGCGAGCTGCGGAGAGCCGGACACGACGTTTGCGTGTTTGCTCCCACCTACCCGGGGCACACGGATGCTGATGGCACTGTCTACCGATTCCCCTCTGTGCGGCTGGTGCTGTACCGTGGGATGCGGTTTGCTCTGCCCGTCGGGGGGCGCAAGGTGTTCCGGTTGATCGCGGGCTTGGACATCGTCCACTCCCATGACCCGTTCTCTGTGGGGCAGGTGGCGTTCTGGGCGGCGTGGCGGCACGGCATCCCGCACCTCCACACGTACCACGCTCTGTACACGGAACTAAGGCGGTACATCCCGCCCCCATTCCGGCCACCACGGCAGGCAGTGGAGCAGATCAGCCGTGCATTCTGCAATCTGTGCGACGGGGTGATCGCTCCGTCCCGCGCGGTCGAAACAGAACTCAGATCGTATGGGGTAAGGGTTCCCATTTACTCCCTTCCGTTCGGCGTGGACGAGGAAGAGTTTGCCCACTCCCCGGGGTGGAACGCACGCCGTGAGCTTGGGTTACCCCCAGGCGAGCTGCTTCTGTTCGTCGGCCGACTGGGATGGGAGAAGAACATCGAGTTCCTGTTGCGGTCGTTCCAGCGAGTTCACGCTCAGCGCCCCGAAACCCACCTCGTGATCGTCGGGGAAGGTCCCCAACGTTGCCGACTGGAATCGTACACAGGCGATCTGGGCATTATGGACGCGGTGACCTTCACCGGCCCGATTTCACGCGGGAGGCTCATCGACCTCTACCGTCAAGCCACTTTGTTCGTGTTCTCCTCGAAGATGGAAACACAGGGGCTCGTCCTGGTCGAAGCGATGATGGCCGGGTTGCCCGTGGTTGCCGTGGGCGCGATGGGGCCTCTGGATATCGTGACCCCTGGTGAGACAGGGCTGTTGGTGGGCGAAAACGAGGAGGAATTCGCCTCGGCCTGCCACGCGCTCCTCGCCGATGAAACGCAACGGAGACGGCTGAGCGAGGCAGCACGGCACTGGGCAACGGCGCGGAGCGCCCGGGTTTCCACAGCCCAACTTCTCCATATCTACGAAGAAGCGAAGGCTCGTCAGATCTCACGCCGGACCCGACCCCACGGCCGCGTCCTCAGGGGAGACTGGTTGCGCGGGTGTGACCCGCGGTGAGCCACTGGGTAATCTCGGACACGGCCGCGTCCCGACTCTCTCTCGTGAGGCGAACGAGATGGTCTGCCCTGTGGCGGATCATATAGGCCAGGGGATGGTTTGACCGTCGATGGACGGTGACGAGAAGGTTCTGTGCCTCGTCGAGCGCTTGCTTCACAGTCTGGATGAACAGCGAGGAGCAAAGCTCCATCGGCCCTACTTCATCCACAATCACCAACGCCGCTTCCTCGATCGCCCGTGCGATCGCTCCGACGCCCACTGCCTCGAGATCGCGGAGGTTGAGCCGATAGCGGCCGAACCGCGGGCCGTCAGCGCCGTGAAGGTGGGCGAGAACTCCCTCTTCCCCGGTGGCGAGGTTCTGGACGGCGAACCCCACCCGGCGGCCGCACTTCTGGATCGCGGCGGTGACCATCCCCCCGCAGGACAGGGGAACGCGGTCCGCGACCCGCGCGACGAGGGTGGACTTCCCTACACCCGGAGTCCCCGTAACCGCGATCTTCATCGGACGTGTGGGATTGTAGCCGCGAGGTGACACAGCAGGCGTTGGCGCGTACCGTTCCCCCATGATTGCCGTGCTCCTCCCCGTATTTCTCCTCGCTGGGGTCGGGTGGGTCCTCGGCCGCCTGGGCCGCGTTCCGTCCCGACCGCTCGCGCAGGCGGCATTCTGGGTCCTCTCTCCGGCCCTCATGTTCGAATCGTTGCGCACGGCCGATCTCTCGCTGGCCGGGACGGTTGCCCTGTTCGCCCTCGTGCACCAACTCGTCATGTTCGTTCTGTCGCTTGGAGTGGGACGGATCCTGTTCCGCTGCGATCGGCCCGCCCGAGCCACGACGTCCCTGGTTCTGACGTTCGGGAACTGCGGGAACCTCGGGCTCCCGCTCCTCTTGTTCGCGTACGGCCCGTCCGGGGTCGACGCGGGCGTGGTGTTCCTCGCCGCGAACACCGTCCTCCTGTCCACCCTTGGGGTGGCGGTGGCAGCGTGGGAAGGGGAGGGAATTCGATGGCGGAGCGCGTGGGGCAAGCTCCTGCGCGTGCCGTGGGCGTACGCCGTCGCCGCGGCGCTTCTTGTCCGGTGGACAGGGCTTCCCGAGATCTTCTCCCGAACGACGGGACTCCTTGCGGGCGGGGCGATCCCGTTGTTCCTCCTTCTCCTTGGGCTCGAGCTGGCCCACGTGCGGGTGACGCAGGTGGCGAGGCCGGCCGTGGGGCTGGCGCTCCTCCGCCTGCTCTCCGGTGGAGCGCTGGCGTGGGCGCTGGCGTGGGGGTTCCGGGTAGAGGGTGTGCTTCGGGGGAGCCTCATCATTGAGGGGAGCGTTCCCAGCGCTGTGAACGCGTTCCTCCTCGCGTCCCAGTACGGTCGGCGACCGGATCTGGCAGCATCGGTCCTGTTCTTATCCACCCTCTTCTCCCTGGGTACCCTCTGCCTCACCCTGTTTCTCTTGAGGGTCGTGGGGTAGACTGGAACTGACATGGGAAGCATTCTGATCGCGACGGCGATGTTCCCAGAGGCGGTGGAGCGCCTGCAACGGGCCGGCCACGAGGTCGAGGTCTGCGAGGGCTTTCCCCCCACCGAAACCCTGGCGGAAGTTGACGCGCTCATCTGCCCTCTGTCCCTTCCCGTCCAGGCGGAACTTCTGGACGCCGCTCCTCGGGTTCGGATTGTCGCCAATCTCGGGGTGGGAGTGGACAACATTGACCTCAAGACTGCGTCGGAACGGGGAATTCTCGTCTCCAACACGCCGGACGTTCTCACCGAGGCGACGGCGGATCTGGGGTGGGCTCTTCTCCTCGCTGCGGCGCGGCGGGTTGTGGAGACGGATGGGGAGCTGCGCGCTCAGGGGTTCCCCGGTTGGGTATTCCTACCGCCCTATCTCGGGGTTGACGTGTACGGGAAGGCCCTCGGAGTGGTTGGGTTCGGCCGGATTGGACAGGCGGTGGCCCGTCGCGGACAGGGGTTTGGGATGGAGCTTTTCTACACGTCCCGATCTCGAAAGCCGGATATTGGGGGGGCGCTTCGAGCACGCTTCGTGTCTTTGGATGAGCTTCTACAGAAAAGCGATTTCGTCGTCTTGTGCACTCCTTTGACCCCGGACACGCGGCACCTCATCGGGGCACGGGAACTGGAGCTCATGAAGAGGGATGCGATTCTCGTGAACATCGCCCGCGGTCCGGTTGTGGACGAAGCTGCCCTTGTCTCCGCTCTCCGGGACAGGACGATCCGCGGAGCGGGGCTCGACGTGTTCGAGGACGAGCCGCGGGTGCACCCCGGCCTTGTGGGGCTCAAGAACGTCGTTTTGACTCCCCACATCGGATCCGCGACCGGGACCACCCGACGCAGGATGGCGGATCTTGCTTGCGACGCCGTGCTTGCTGTGCTTGGCGGCGGTAGACCCCTGAACCTTGTGGCCCCTCCGGCTTCCGGGTAGGGGTGAAACCATGGCTGGCCGGGCGGTGTACAATGCGGCGGAGGTGGTTGAGAGATGAAACGGGCGAGGCTGTTGGCGTTGATGCTGGTGGTGTTCGGCGGTGCGATGGCGTGGGGACAGGGGTGGTGTGATCCGTGTCTACCCCCTCCTCCAGTTGAACCCTCCTGCTACGTGACGTTCTGGGTTGGGGAGCCGATCCAGGTTGAGCTTGTCGTTCCGTGGGGCATCTTCTGCTGCAACCCCTGCGCTTCGACAACGATGATCACCGGTTGGTCGGTCGAGGCGTTTGGGGGCGGGGTCGTCTACCAGCACATGTACCCCGTTCCGGTGAGTGCGGCTACGAAGATCACCTGGAACCAGCAGGATGGCACTGGGGTTCAGGTGAGCCCGGGGTTCTACAAGATCGCCGTGACGACCACAGCGGGGATCGTGACGACCCATGTGAAGATCGTCGTCCAGACGGATTGCTGCTGGTCCTGGTGTCAGCCGATTTCCAAACCGTGCGGGGTCTCTTGGTGCGACCCGTACCTGAAGCTCTCGCGTGCGCCGGTCTGCGACCCGTGCGGCTGGTCGAGCTGCGATCCGTGCTGTTCACCGTGTCTGTTCCCGTTCCTGTTCCTCCTCGGCATCGGGAAGTGAGTTGCCGGAGCTGCCCGATCTTGAGGTCGTGAAGGATATCCTCGCCCCCCGGATTGTGGGACGCACGGTCCGGGGGGTGGAGGTCAATCGGTCCGATCTCCTGCGAACCGGGGCCCTGAGCCTGAACCCCCTCGTCGGTGCGGGAGTCCGTGCCGTGGGACGACGGGGCAAGCATCTCCTCTTCTCGTTTGACGGGGAACTCCATCTTGTGCTCCACCTCATGCGTTGGGCGTGGCTGTGGCACGGTCCGCACGGGTACGCGCCGACCACGGCCACAGATCTGCGCCTCACGTTCGATGATGGGACCGACCTACGTCTCATCGAGCGCCGCTCTCCGCGGCTGGCGGCAGCGTGGGTCGTTTCAGATCCCCTCCGCTCTGAGCCGCTGCAGAAGTTGGGGATTGAGCCTCTGGCTCCGGAGTTCACCCTGGAGGCCCTGCGCCGGGCCATCCATGGCAGGCACCGTTCCCTCAAGCGCATCCTCACCGACCAAGCGCTCATCGCCGGGATTGGGAATGCCTATGCCGATGAGATCCTGTTTCGGGCGAAACTGTCTCCCGTTCGCTACACCCACACCCTGACCGGGGAAGAACTGGACCGGCTGTGGCGCGCGATTGGGGAGACCCTGCACTGGGCGGTCTCTGAGATCCAGGCGCGGGTTGGGAACGAGCTGTTCGCCCGGGAGGTGCGAGACTTCCTCCGTGTTCATGGGAAGAAGGGTGCTCCCTGTCTGGAATGCGGGACCGCGATTGCGCAGATCCTCTACGACGAAGCGCAGACGAACTACTGCCCGCACTGCCAGCGGACGGAGATCCCCACAAACGGGGAGCCGCGGCAGAGCCGCGGTCGTTAGGTGCGAAGAAGGAGTGCGAGCACGGCTTTCTGGGCGTGGAGGCGGTTCTCCGCCTGATCGAACAAGACCGAGTTTGGGAGACGGGACGCCTCGTAGCTGATCTCTTCGCCGTAGTGGGCGGGGAGGCAGTGCATGACGAGGCACTCGGGGTTGGCAGTCTCTACGAGATCCACGTTCACGGTGAATGCCTGGAACGTCTTCCGCCGATCTCCCACTTCACTCTCCTGGCCCATGCTCGCCCACACGTCCGTGTACAGAACATCCGCGCCGTGCGCCGCTTCCTTCGGGTCGTGAACGATTTCCACGGTTCCACCGGCGGCGCGCGCTGCAGCGACGATCTCGGCGTCCGGCTCCTGGCCTGCGGGACAGGCGATCCGGAACCGGAGCCCGAGCCGGGTTGACGCCTCGATCAGAGAGTGGGCTACGTTGTTCCCATCTCCGATGAAGACCAAGGTGGTACCGCGGAGCGCGCCCCGTTTCTCTCGGATGGTGAGCATGTCCCCCAGAGCCTGGCACGGGTGATGGAGGTCGGACAGGCCGTTGATCACCGGCACCGTCGCATACCGTGCCAGTTCTTCGACGGTATCGTGGCCGAATACACGGGCCATGATCCCGTCCACGTAGCGCGACAGGTTGAGGGCGATGTCCTCGGTTGTCTCCCGCTTCCCGAGCTTGATGTCCTCTGGTCCGAGGTACAGGGCATGGCCACCGAGATGGGTCATCCCCACCTCAAACGAGACGCGCGTCCGCAGGGACGGCTTCTGGAAGATCATCGCCAGCGTCTTCCCCTGGAGGACGTCCTGATGGGAGATCCCCGCCCGGTGCTCCCGCTTCAGGTGGAGGGCGAGATCGAGGGCTTCCCATAGTTCAT
>DYGJ01000070.1:0-7685 GCA_020724765.1 Thermotoga sp.
CCTCTGCTAGAATGGTCAACAGCTCAATGAAAGCGCGCGTCTCGTCGTCATCCCATTCTGACGCGTGCAGGTAGATGAGCTTCGTCGCACCCCTTGTGTCCTCCACTTTGAGATGGAAACGTCCCTCGAGCTGGATACCTTCGTAGAGGACCGAGGGCGGGTGATACTCAGTCCTGAGGTAATCCTCAACAAGATTGACTATCAGTGGCCTCACAGTAGAGCAGAAGACCCTGAATGCGTGCCGGCTCTTGTCACAGACCGCCCTCTGACTTGGAGCATCTTTCATCTTGGCTAGCTGTTTCTGCAGTACACCATCTCCGGTGCCCGGCCTCAGCAATTCTGACCTGATCGCATGGCGGAGCGGGGCATACTGCGCAAGCATGATCTCTCTAGCACCCTCCAGCTTGCGGAGAGTCGCTTCCCATGCTGTAGGGCTCTTATTGTACAGACGGCTCACTGCGTAAATATGCACCGTTCCCCCCTTTCCGATAGTTTCCTCCAAGGACTGCATCAGGCTCACGCCACTGTTCTCCATCGCGACCGCAGATCATAGTGAGAAGGTTAACCCCGTCCCACCATGGTGGCAAGTCACGCCCTCGTAGACGAGATGACCTGCCCAGGATTGCGCTGGTCGTGTTGGTCTGTTCGTCTATGCAGGACGGTAGCGGGGTTGAGGGATGGGCCGCCCTTCGGCACGAGCCGTCTCGATCCAGGCGGCCTTGGCGATCTCTACCTCGCGCAGGGCCTCCTCCGCTGTAGCCCCGAAGGCCGAACAAGCTTCAAGGTCGGGGATGTCGGCGATGTACCCGCCGTCCTCCGCGCTCCAGAAGATGTTGATGTGGTGGTCCTTCATGACGGGTTCCGTCAGGACAGCGCTACCTCGTAGGTCTTGCCGCGCGCCTCATCCACGAGAACCGGCTTCCCGTCTGCTCCCAGCGCAAGCTGCTCGTTGGCGTTCAGGAGCTCGATCCCGTACACGGTCCCGTCCAGAGAGAGGTCGATGTTCAGCTCGTCGCTGATGCGAAGGTTCTCCACCTCAGCTCGTTTCTCCCTGAGCCGGATGTACGCCACGTTCTGCCGCGGGTCGTACGTGATCCCCATCCCACATCACCCATGCGCTCAGGGCATCTTACTGCTCGCAGGGTTCCGGACAAGAACCCGACACGGGAATGCACGGAACAAGATCTGACCCCGCCAACTTGCTGTGGCTCTGGCACCCTCCTGTTATCTGTCGCTTCCGGTTCCGCAAGAACGCTCCGCGACGCCTACCGGGCCTTCCGTTCGCGCTGGATGTGCTGTACAGCTGCCTGAACTGCCTCAAGCCTGCTGTCGTTGCAGGTGCGATATCGGAAGTACTCCTCCAGCTGTGCCTTTGTGCGAAGCTCGCCTAGTTTTTCGTGCAACCACCCAATCGCCGTCTCCACCACGAGCTTCAGGACGGTAATCTCTTCCTCAGGAACTTCTTGAATCCCCTGATGCACGACTCTGTTCCGTCTGTCCGCTATTCGTCTCAGTGTGTGTTCCCAGCCAGAAGCGATGTAACCTGCTTCTCTGCCAAGCCACCCCAGGTTTCCACATACCTGCCTTGTGTCCCCAGTCTCCCCACATGGAACCGCGACTATCTCGGCGATCTGCCAGAGCCCAAGCAGGCAGGCACAGTTCGACTGAGCATCCATTGCCTGTGCATACAGCCGCAATGCGGCAGCCAGCACTGCCTGGGTTGACTCATCAACCGTCGCCTCTGGAAGCGTCTTGCTGAATCGCTGCAGCCCCTCGATTAGCTTGGGAGTCAGACGTACTCGGCTCTTGACGTTCCCCTGGACACCGAGAAAGGGCGTGCCTGCCAGCCTCTTTCCCTTTGAGTGCGCGATCACCCATGGTGGATGCGGGATTCTCCTCCTTGGTGCCTCATCTGGTGCCACTAGTCTGAACCCACCGAACCCGAGCAAGAACTCCATCCAACCTCTCAGCAGATCGAAAGACGGTTGAAGCGAGGCCCACACCTCCCGCCAGTCTTCCCCCTCCCCCGAAGTACAAAGGAATACATCATGACTCAGCACACCACGAGGCCACAGCATCACGGTAAGAAACCGCTCCATCGCACGATCGCCCAGTCTTCGTGCCACAGATTCTCGCGCTACGAAGTCCCACCGTCTCCGGGCCAGGGTGATTCGCCGGGGAAGAGAGAGTGTCGGGTCAACCTCAACATCTACCGGAAGGAAGACCCTCCAAGTCGGGGCCTTGCCACGGAACCTCGCAGCCTGCTCTCTCCTACGCTCTGCGTAGAGGCGTTCAAACTCCTCGATCGAGGTCAAGCCTTGATCGCACATGGTGCTGAGTACCGATCCCACGGTTCCCTGGTTCAACGGGGGGCCCGTGGCAGAAGAGCAGATGAGTTCAGTCCAGGCCACTGCGTGAATGGGATCCACTGGCCATCCACCATCTCGGGTCGAAAGGAAGAAACTGATCAGGTGCTGTGCATCATCTCTGCGTTTAGGTGCCCAGAGCTCCATCGCATCTCCCCACACGCCATCATACTCCACCTTGCTGAGTCCATGAGTCTGTGAGAACACTGATCTGACAGCGGATACCCCGCCGAGGCATCGGATCCACCCCAGCTCGCGGTGCAGCCCTGATCGCGCGCTCCCCGTGTGGCACAAGCTGTTGGCTTCCCGTCGCCAGATCAAATCAGGGAGGGGACGTGAGATCACTCCTACGGCGTCAGCGTTGCTCGGTACCGGCCTGGAACACCCGAGTCGTCCTCCCATAGGATCTCGATCTCGAAAGGCGGATTCGAATCGAAAGTTGCCACGTGGCACGAGATCTCGGAACCTGGTTCCATCACCTCCGGAATCCTCATGCCCGAATGAAACGCAAGATGTTCGCCCAGTGGTCTCCCATCCACAATGATCCGAATGTCCCGCGCCTCACTCTGCCCTCTGTTGCTGACGCAGAGTCGATGGCTCCCGTTGCGATCCGGAAGTAACTTAGCTCGCAGGGCAGCCTGTCGCGCTCGTGTCAGGCGATCAGCCTCGCGTTGTTCCTCGATTCGGGCCAACTTGGACTGGGCCTCTGCAGCTTCCCGATTAGCTTTCCTGCTCGAGTATGCCGCCCACACCGACACAGCCAGAGCACAGACCGCGAGCAGCGAAGACGTCAAGAACTGCAAATTGTAGGGATCACTGACCCACTCAACGACACCGCTCATTCTTCTGCCCCCTCCACGATCTTGATCTCCTCCTCGGTGAGGCCGTAGAGGTCGTAGACGAGTTGGTCGATCTGGTGGTCGGTGGCGGCGATCTGGCGCTGGAGCGTGGTCTTCTCGTGAGCGGTCTTGGCGGTGGCGAGTTGCTTGCGTCGGTCGAGCATGCTCTGGACCAGGTTCACCATCTTATCGTGGCGGGCCTTGTCGGTGGGGTCGGAGAAGTCGATGGTTCGGATGGGCATTGCGTCAAGCTCGTTGGTACCAACGTTGTTGTTCGTGCTGGTGACCTTGAAGCGCCACTGGAACAAGCGCGAGTTCATGAGACCCAGGACATACTCCAATCGGTAGCTTGAACCAGATACCAGGGAGATCGAGTTCGTCGAGTCTGCAAAATACGCTGGCGGTTCCATCAACATGGCTACGATCCTGAGACGCTCATCAACGCCTGTCACCCGCTGTGTAGCGATACGACACTTGTGGACGATGGCCTTGGATGCGTTCTCCCGCAGGAAGGGAACCTCATCAAACCACTCTCGAGTGCCCTGACTGAGCTTCTCACGCAGGTGGTATCGCCCAACTTCAACGCCTTTGAGTAGCCGAGCTTTGTCCGGATCTGAGGTGATGAAACGCCGGTACACCGTCTGGTTGATCTCTCCCCGGTTGACAATGACGTCACGGCATTCCGCCAGATGCACTACTTGGGGACCGGAATGGACACGCTTGCACAGTGCCCAACCTGGCTGATCGAGTAGCGGAAGCGGTCCGTACTTGGGATCCAGAAGCCGCGTCTCGGAAAGCACCAGTGCGCACTCGCGCGGGCGATCGCTGAACAAGTTGCGAGGATACACGCGGACGCAGATGGCGGGGTCTCCCGACACATCGGGGCCTCGTACAACCCCGGTCAGCACAACCGTCGACAACTTGGCATTCGCGAACACACGCAGTCTCGGGTTGTCCTTCTGCGGAAAGCAATCTAGGAGAACAGCCTCCATATGCCCTAGCACATACTGACGCGTGCTGGAGCAGCTAGCATCAGCGAGTAGAGCAAGCGGGATGATCATGCCAAGGCAGCCTCTCGGACGAGTCAGGTGCAGCGCCCTGACCAGAAAGAAGCGAAACAGATTCGTCTTCCCACCCAGGGCCTGTTTGTACTCGTTATGGCATTTCACATACTGGGACAAGGCTTCGTGTGGCCAAGAGGTTCCCAGCCGATCCTTCTCAAGAACGTCGTACGGCGGGTTGCCGATCACGGCGTCGAAGCCGCCCTCGTTGGGGTCGGGCGAAGAGGGACGGGCCCCCTCACCCCGACCCTCTCCCACAGGGGGAGAGGGAGCGTGTGGGAACACGTCGGGGAACTCGGCGCGCCAGTCGAACGGGTTGATCCGGTACCGCTCCTCCTCGCCCAGGAGGCCGTACTCCACCCCCTCGAAGAAGTCGGGACCGATGAGGCTGTTCCCGCACTTGATGTTCGCCCCAAGGTCGGGGAGCGCCCGCTCCTGGAACAGGCGGTAGAAGCTCGCCAGCGTCTCGTGGGTCTCGCCCTCCAGCACCTTGAGGAGCAGGGAGAGCTTGGTCACCTCCACGGCCTGGGGATCGATGTCCACGCCGTAGACGTGGGTGAGGAGGATCCGCTTCCGCTCGGCGGTGGTCAGGCGCCACGCTCCCTCACCCCCAACCCCTCTCCCAGCCGCGGGAGAGGGGAGACCGACGCGGTAGAGGCGCGGGCTACGGCCGCGGGCGTGCTTCTCGGGACCGTCCTCGACGTACTTCTTCCGGTACCAGTCGAGGAGGTACTGGTACGCGCCCAGCAGAAACGACCCTGACCCGCACGCGGGGTCGAGCACGCGCAGGGGCCGGAGCTTCGCCGACGGCTTCCAGGCCTTGGTGAACCCGCCCACCTCCTGGGGGGTCTTCCCCTCGACGAGCTTTCCCACGGTGTGCGCGACGATGTAGTCCACGATGTAGGTCGGGGTGTAGTAGACCCCGCCCGCTTTGCGCACCTCGGGTTTCTCCTCGACCACGGCGCGGTGCCCTGGGGTGAGCCGGATGACCTTCCCCAGGAACTGCTCGTACACCTGGCCCAGGATGTCCGCCGGGAGAACGGAGAACTCGTACGGGCTGTCCGGGTAGTAGAGGCGGCGGAGGATGTCCTTGAGGACCTTGTCGTCCACGGTGAGCCCCAAGGTCAGCTCGTCGGGCGGCTCGGGCCGGCCCTTCTCGGGGCGGAAGTGGAACAGGCCCGAGTTGTACCGCTCGTCGGCGCGGCGGAACAGCTCCCCCAGCCGGGCGTAGACGTTCGGCCCGTTGAGGAGGCCTTGGAGCCCGCCGTAGGGCTCGATCCCGCGGTCCTCGCAGATTCGGAGGAAGATGACCCGGTCGATCGTGCGCTGGACGGCGAAGTTGAGCTCGCGCTGGGTGAGGCCAGGGTTGCGCAGGGCGAGGTTGCGGGCCAGCTCCTCCCGCCAGCCCTCGATCTCGGCGAGGAACGCGTCGTCCACCTCGGCCGTGCCCCGCTTGGCCTTGGTGGACTCGGCGAACCGGTCGAACGAGCCCTTGAGCACGGACTCCTTGGCGAAGATCCCCGCAAGCTCGTCCCACCGAGCGTCGTACTCGTCGCAGGCGAGGTAGAGGATCCGCGCCGTGCTCGCGGGATCGCTCCGCTCGGGCTTGACCCGGCAGTCGTACACCGCGAGCTCGGCGAAGTTGGTGAGGATCGAGAGCGGGAGCTTGGCCGACCACGCGTAGCGCCGGAGCTGGAACGCGGGCCCGGCGTCGTCCTTGATCTTCACGCCGGGTTTCTTCGTCTCCACGAAGAACTTGCGCGCCCCGCCCACGCGGAACGAGTAGTCGGGGGCCTTGGTCAGCCCGCCGATCACGATCGCGTCCTCGTGGACCACGTCCTTGTACGCCTCGGCGTAGCCCTGGACGTTGGCCACGTCCCAGCCCAGCGCGGTGAAGAACGGGTCCACGAACTCGATGCGGGTCTGGGTTTCGTTGTACGGGCCGGACACGTACGAGGCGCGGTTCTCGTGGAACCGCTGGACCAGGGCTCGCACTTCCCTCGGTGTCGGCATCGTCGGAGGCCCCGCTCGCGGGGCTAACCCTTTGTAGCGTGCGGCCGCCCCGTGGGCAAACCGGCCGGGCCGGTCGGCCCCGCCGGATCGCCGAGGGTGCGCTCGGTTTTCGGGTTAAACGGACTCACTCCGCGGCCAGCGCCTCCACCGGGTTCAGCCGCGACGCGCGCCACGCCGGCCAGGCGCCCGACAAGGCGCCGATCACGAACGAGGCGGTGACCACGCCCAGGATCAGCGACGCCTCGAACACGGGTCGGAACGACCCCACCCCGAGCGCGGGCCCGAGGAGACGGGTGCCGAGCAGGCTCAGGATTCCGCCCGCGACCAGGCCGAGAACGCCGCCGATGAGGCCCATCAAACCGGAGTCCACGAGGAACAGCGCCAACACCTGTCCATCGCGGGCGCCGATCGCCTTGAGGACCCCGATCTCCCGCGTCCGCTCCAGCACCGACGTGTACATCGTGTTCATCATCCCCACCCCGCCGACGATCAGCGCGACCGCGGCGATGCTCGCGAGCACGGTGGCGATCATCCCCAGGGTGCCCTGGATGCTCGCCGCGATCTGCTGAACCGACGTCGGCGTTCCGCGCACGCCCTGGGCGGTGAGTTCGGTGGCGATGCCGGCGAGCACTCCCTCCACGTCGGCGCCGGTGGCCATGCGCACGATGGTCGTCGTGGTCGTGGTCTGGGCGCTCCATAGCGTGTTGGCGCGCTCCTGGAGAACGAACAGGGAGTCGTCGGTGTTCGTCAACCCCCGCGTCAGGAATGAGGCGCCGCCACCGGGGAGCGCCCCCGCGACAGCGTTGTCCGCGCCGCCCTGGGCGCCCGGCGTGCTCCGCGCTGTCCCTTCGCTCGCCGCGCCTGAGGAAGCGAGGATTCCGACCACGGTGAATCGCTCCCCATCCACGGTGAGCGTGTCGCCCGCTCCCACCCCGAGGCTCGCCGCGCTGCGCGCGCCTACGACCACCTCGTTCTTCGCGGCGTTGGTGAACGAGGTCCCGCTTTCTATCTCGAACCCACCGAGGATGGATGGGAATGCCTGTAGGAAGCTCTGCGACGGCGTGGTCAGGCGCAGGAACCCGCTCGCCCCTGGGCCGTCCACGCTCACCACGCGCGTGCCGAGGTTTCCGGCCTCGATCACGCCCGGAACAGCCTGGACCAGCTTCTGCGTGTCCACAACACCGCTCTGAACACTGGCCACGGCCGCAGAGGACCCGGTGGGTTGGCCGATCTGACCGGGGTCGAACGTCCCTCCGGTGGGGGCGAAGGAGGAGACCATCGCTTGGCCTCTGCCAGGCCCGGATTCGGGATCGGCTCCGGACATGAACGCTCGCCCTCCTTCACCGAGCACGGCGGCCATCCCGCTGGGGGCGATGACGATGATGTCGTAGCCGATGTCCTTGAAC
>DYGJ01000070.1:7695-9992 GCA_020724765.1 Thermotoga sp.
CGGCCCGTTCGACGCCGGTCCCGATGGATAGGAGGGAGACCACGGCGGTTACGCCGATGAGGACGCCGATCACGGTCAGCCACGAGCGCGTCCTCCGGCTGCGGATGCTTCCGATCGCGAGTTTGACCAGATGAAGGTTCATGCCTGCTCTCCGTCCGCTCGGGGCGCGGAAAGGGACTCCACTCGCCCATCGCGCAACGCGATGAGGGCATCGGCCTCGTGGGCGATCTCCGGGTTGTGGGTCACGACAACGACGGTCTTGCCCGTCTCCACGAGACCGCGAAGAAGCCGGAGGATGCGTGTCCCCGTTTCCGTATCGAGGTTCCCGGTCGGCTCGTCGGCGAGGACGAGCTTGGGGGCGTTGACAAGGGCGCGGGCGATGGCCACGCGCTGTTGCTCGCCGCCGGACAGCTTCGTGGGCCGATGGCGGCTGCGATCGCCCAGCTCCACCACGTCCAGAGCGTCGAGCGCCTTCTTCCGTGAGGAGGTCGCGGACTCACCGCGCAGAAGAAGGGGCAGCTCGACGTTGCGCAGCGCGGTGAGGTTGGGAACAAGGTTGAACTTCTGGAACACGAACCCCACGGTGGTGGCACGGAACTCGGCCCGCCGGCGCGAGGAGAGAGAGCCGAGATCCTGGCCATCGCAGATCACGCGGCCGCTCGTCGGCGTGTCGAGGCACCCTGCCAGGTGGAGCATGGTAGACTTGCCCGATCCGGACGGCCCCATCACCGCGGTCATGCGCTCGCGGGGGATGTCTGCCGAAACGCCGCGCAGCGCCTCTACGCGTGTTTCGCCCATCGGATACGTCTTACGGACATCGTGAAACGCGATCAACGGTCCCCCGTGGGCTTGTAGATGAACTCGGAGAGCTCCACCGAGCTGAACATCTGAAGAGGTTGATCGCCCGTGGTCGACGCCACGGCGCTGTAGCGGAACACCATCTTCGCCGGGAACGGCAGCAGCGCGCGGATCGTCAAGTCTTCGGCAAGCGCGAGGTCGATCTCCACGTTCGTGTAGTCGGCGTGGGTGTAGGTCCCGTGGATCACCCGGATTCCCGCGATCGTCCCCAGTTCACCGGCCCGGAACCGGCCCCCGTCAGGGAGGATGTAGTTCTTACCAGGCTCGATCTCCGTCGAGGCGATGTTGGAGAGGGGAGACAGGTCGATCGTCCCGCTCGTATTCGCGGCAACTTGGATGCCGAGGCGCGGCAGGGGGATGCCGAAGAAGCCGATATTGACCATCGCCAGCGAGACCGTTTCCGTGCTCGTCGAGACGACGGAGTAGTTGCCATCGGGGAGCGGGATGATCTCGGTCGTGGTGGTAGAAGGTTCAGCCGCGCCCTGGCGCGTGACGGTGTAGGTGTACTTCAGGTAACCACCGGGAAACACGCCCCCGCCGAACAGGTTGACGGTGCTCCGAGAGCCTTGGGCAGACATCCCTGGGTCTCCGGGGGGTACGCCAGTTTGGGCCGCCCCCAGCAGCGCACAGGTCAACACCACAGCCAGCCACGCACCCCAGGACTTCCGCTTCCTCATCATGCAGGGCCTCCTCTCAAAGATGGGATCAAAGAGAGCAGTCTGCGCTTTTGCTGGGGGCGTCCTGTGGCAAACCCGTGGCGGATCCGTGGAGGGAACAACCAATGCGCGATGAGATCAGAAGACGCGCTGATCTCATCCTTGCGCCGTACACCTACACCCGGAGGGCACGAATGCGGGAGAAGCACACCTGAACGACCCGGATGGGGTTGTGCCGGGTCGACCCTGCCGTGCGGCAGACGAGGCGTCGGGAGCGAGCACTGCACGGGCGCCGACCCCGAGGACGAGCCCTGAACCTACAACCAGGGAGCGAGGACGGCGTCGGTCAGGCTGTCGGGGTGGCCGATGAAACGGATGATTCCCTGCCGATCGAGGAGCACCGTGCGGGGAATGGACTCGATGCCGTACTGATGGGCCACGGCCCGCCCCTCGCTGAACGACGCCCACAGGTTGATGAACCCGCGAATGGCGTACATCTCCAGAAACCGCGCCGCGTCTTCGCGCCGGTAATCCAGGCTCACGGCCACCACCTTCAACCCCGACGCCTGGTACTTCTGGCGCAGGGTCTCCAGCTTGGGAACCGACACCTGACACGGCTTGCACCAACTGGCCCAGAAGTCGAGGATCACCGGACAGCCGCGGAACGAGGACAGGCTCACCGGGACACCGGAGAAATCGGGAAGGGCGAAATCCGGGGCGCGCTGCCCGACCTGGTAGCCCACTTCGATCCCCACGAGGGAGGTCGTGCTGAGGGGAGGGCAA
>DYGJ01000071.1 GCA_020724765.1 Thermotoga sp.
AAGGGGTACAAGTTCTCGACCTACGCCACGTGGTGGATTCGCCAGGCGATCACCCGCGCCATCGGGGACCAAGCGCGCACCATCCGCGTCCCTGTGCACACGATGGAGGCCGTTCAAGAGCTCGGTCGGCTGCGGCGCGACTACATCCGCGAGCACGGGATCCCTCCGAGCTACGAGCAACTCGCGGATCTCCTGGGCACGAGCGTGGACCGGGTGAAGAAGATCGAGCAGGCGGCGGCGTTCACCACGTCGCTCGAACGCCCCCTGTCCGACGAGGACGACGACACGTTGGGCGACTTCATCGCCGACGTGTCCGCCCTGTCTCCGGTGCGGGAGGCCCTCCACGCCCGGTTGCGCGATGAACTGCGGGATGCCCTGGCCGAGCACGAACCGCGGGAGCGGGAGATCCTCGAGCTGCGGTACGGCCTTCTCGATGGGCATCCCCGGACACTGAAGGAGGTCGCCGGCCAGTTCGAGATCACCCGCGAGCGGGTGCGACAGCTCGAACTGAAGGCGCTGGAGAAGCTGAAGTACCCGGCGCGGCATCGCTCCCTGCGCTCGCTGCGCGAACTCCTCCTTTCTGAAGAGGAATGACGGTCCTCCTTCTCCTCGGCCCCACCGCAACCGGCAAGTCCGCGGTGGCGGCGGCGGTCGCGGAGAAGACAAACGCTGAGATCATCTCGGCCGATGCCCGGGCCATCTACCGCGGTCTCGAGATCGGAACCGATAGGCCGCCACCTGAAGTGCTGGATCGAGTTCCCCACCACCTCGTCGGTGCGCTCGACCCCGGACAGACCTACGATGCGGTGCGCTTTCGTTCCGACTGCGAGCGACTCGTCGCGGAGATCCACGCCCGGGAGCGGCGGGCGATCGTCGTCGGTGGAGGCACCCTCTACGTGCGCGCCCTCACCCGCGGGATCTTCGCCGGCCCGCCCGCAGACCCTCACCTGAGAGAAGCATTCGGTCAACAGACCCTCGCCGCACTCCGCGCCGAGCTCGCGTACGTTGATCCCGCGTCGGCTGCGCGGATTCACCCCGCGGACCGGGTGCGCCTCACCCGCGCATTGGAGGTGCATCGCCTGACGGGACGGCCCCTGTCCGCAACGTGGGGGAGCGAGGTGCCGTTCCCCTGGCCGCTCGTCAGGGTTGGGCTCACGCTCGATCGCGACGAACTCCAGCGGCGGATCGAGGAGCGAGTGCGGCGCATGTTCGCGACAGGGTTGGTGGAGGAGGCGAGGCGCCTGTGGGATCGGCACCTCCCCCCCGACGTCCCCGCCGTCCGGACGATCGGGTACCAGGAGCTGTCCGCCCACTTCAGCGGAGAGTACGAGCTCGAGGAAGCCCAGCGCCGGATTGTGAAGAACACCAGAGCCTACGCCCGCCGGCAGCTCGCGTTCTTCCGTTCCGAGTCGGGCGTGCAGTGGCTGGACGTCACACGCCTCTCCCTCCGCGAAGTTGCGGCAGAGGTTCTAGACGCTTGGCGCACCGCGGACTCCGACCTAGAATCCATCCCATGCTGAAGGTGCTCTCCTCCGAGGCGATACGGGAGCTCGACGCGTGCGCGGCGCACCTGGGGGTCGCGCCGCTTCTCCTTATGGAGTCTGCAGGGCACGCGGCCGCACGGGCGATTCGGCTGTGGAATCCGGACCTCGCCGGCAAGCGCGTCCTCGCCGTGTGCGGGAAGGGGGGGAACGGGGGTGACGCCCTGTCCGCCGCGCGGTGGCTGGGGCTGTGGGGCGCCGATCCTCGGGCGGTGATCCTTGGGGATCCCGAGGGGCCTGCTGCCGACCAGGCCTCCGCTTTTCAGGCCTCGTTTCCGGAGAACGTCCTTCGGGTGGAGAGCGAAGCCGATGCTGCCGCTCTTGAAACGTGGCTGGCGGAGTCCGATCTCGTCCTCGACGGGATCCTCGGAGTGGGATCATCCGGCGCGGCGCAGGGGGTGGCCTGCATGGCGGTCGAGGCCGTGAACGCCGCCCGCCGACCGGTGGTGGCGCTGGACCTCCCGTCCGGGCTGGCCGCGGACACGGGGACGATCCCCGGGCCGGCGGTGCGGGCCGAGCTGACGCTGGCCATGGGCTGTTTCAAACCGTGCCACCTCCTCCCCCCGGCGGCGGAGCTCTGCGGGGAGGTGCGGCCGGTGGACGTCGCCTACCCCCCGGACCTCTGGTCGGAGGCAGAGACGCTGGCCGAGGTCCTGGAGGCCAGCGACGTGCGAGCCCTGCTTCCCGCCCGTCCTCGGTACGGGCACAAGGGGACGTTCGGGAAGGTCCTCGTGGTGGGCGGGTCGGTGGGAATGGTGGGGGCCGCCGCCCTCGCCGCCGAAGGCGCGCTGCGGGCCGGAGCGGGACTGGTGCACGTTCTCACCCCGGAGCCGTTGTTCCCGATCGTGGCCGGGCTTGTGCCGGAGGCCCTCGTTCACCCCGGACCGGCCGCGGGCGGCATGTTCTCTCCGAAGGCAGCTGAGGAGGCCGTGCGTCTCGCCGAGAACGTGGATGCTGCCGTGGTGGGCCCCGGCTTAGGTCGAGGCCCCGGCCCGGTGGAGGTGGTGCGATTCCTCCTCCAGTCCGGCGTCCGGCTCGTCCTCGACGCCGACGCCTTGGTCGCCCTCGCCCAAGAACCAAACCTCCTGAGAGGTGACCACAGAGAGGTCATCCTCACCCCCCATCCCGGCGAGTTGGCCCGCCTGGTGGGGGCAAAACTCGCTGCGATCGCTTCCGACAAGATCCGCTGGGCCAAGGACACGGCACGGAAGTGGAAAAGCGTCGTTGTCCTCAAGGGCCCCCCCACGGCAATTGCCGACGCTGAGGGGCGTGTGTTCCTCAGCGCGACCGGGAACACCGCCCTCGCCCACGGCGGGTCGGGGGACATCCTGGCGGGGCTGATCGGCGGCCTGTGGGCGGGTGGCGCAAGTCCGCGGGACGCAGCGTGCGGGGGGGTGTTCGTTCACGGCCGCGCCGCAGACCTGCTTGCTGCCCGACGCTCGCCCCGGGGAGTTCTTCCTACGGACCTGTTCGCGGCCCTGGGCGAGGCGCTCGCCGAGATCGAGGGCTAGATCCCGTTGCGGCTGTTCGATACCCATGCCCATATGGACTTCCCTCAGTTCGACGGGGACCGCGTTGACCTTATCCGGACGCTCGGCGAGTCGCGTGTGGCCGTTCTCAACGTGGGGGCGGACCTCCGCTCCTCCGAGGCGTCGCTTGGCCTGGCGAGGAGCTACCCGTTCGTGTTCGCCTCCTGCGGCGTGCATCCCCATGACGCAAAGACGTTCACCCCCACGGCAGAGGCGGAATTGGAGGAGCTCCTGCGTCGGGGGGCGGTGGCGGTCGGGGAGTGTGGGCTCGACTTCTACCGTGACCTGTCCCCGCGGGACGGCCAGGTGCGGGCGTTCCGCGCTCAGCTGCGACTGGCGCGAAGGCAGGAGCTTCCGGTGATCCTCCACGAGCGGTCGGCGTGGGAGACGTTCATCGCCGTGCTCCGCGAGGAACGGCCTCCCCGCGGGGTGGTGCATGCCTTCGCGGGCGACGCGGACCGCGCCCGGGAGATCGTGGCCCTCGGGCTCCACCTTGGGATCGGGGGCCCCCTCACCTACCGGAGGAACGAGTCGCTCCGCCGGGCGGCGGCCGCGATCCCCCTGGACCGGATCCTCCCCGAGACCGACTCGCCCTACCTCCCGCCCGAGCCGTTCCGAGGACAGTGCAACGACCCGGGGAAGGTCCGCCTCGTGGCTGAGCGGCTGGCCGCCGTGCGGGGGATGCCCGTGGCCGAGCTCGCAGCGATCACCTGGGACAACGCGTGTCGGCTGTTCTCCATCACCCCCCGGTTCTAGCAGGCGGTGGGGCGCCGACGGTTCGCGGACCTCGGGCGCACGGGCCCCTGCTTGCGCCGCACGCGCAACTCGGGCACACGGATTCCCGCGGTGACGGAACGTAACCCTGATAGGCGAAGCCTCTGTCACCGCCGAGATCAGAGATCGCGTAGCGTCGCAGTCTGTCTCTGACGGCCTTCTCGCCGAACCGTCCGACGTCCGTAGGGGATGAACCTCGACGTTACGTCAACGGCCGTCGGGCATGAAGCCCGACGTTACGGAGGCTCACGGGGAGCAGACTAGGAGCACGGTTCCTGCCGCAGGGGAGCCGATCTCCGCTGCGTGGCTGAGGCCCCGCGGGCCATCCTCACACGGGATGCTAGGGAATGTGGCCCAGCTCCCGCAGCGAGGTATGACCGGCCCTCGTCACGATAAGGTGGTCGAGGACCTCGATCCCGAGGATTCTCCCCGCCTCGACGAGTTGACGGGTGAGGGCGAGGTCGTCCCCGCTCGGCTCGAGGTTCCCCGACGGGTGGTTGTGGCCGAGGATCACCGCGGCCGCGCGGTCGGAGATCGCGTCGGCGAACACCTCGCGGGGGTGGACCGGGCTCGAGGCGAGGAGGCCCACCGTGACCACCCGCGACTCGATCACCTCGTGGGCGCCATTGAGCGTCAGGGAGACGAAGTGCTCCTGCTTCCGATCGCGAATCGAAGCGAGGTACGGGAGCGCGTCCTCCGGCACCTCGACCCGCCCCGGGCCGCGCTGGAAGTGTCGGCGGGCGAGTTCCAGGGCTGCGAGGATCTGGCACGCCTTCGCCTCGCCCACCCCGGCCAACCGCGTGAACTCCGTCAGTCCCCATCGGGACAGGTTCGGACCGGCCGCCTTCAGCACCACCGACGCGAGCTCGATCGCGCTCTTCCCCTTCGTCCCGGTGTGGATGAGGACCGCCAGGAGCTCGGCGTCCGACAGGGCCTGAGGGCCGCGGGCGCGGAGCTTCTCCCGTGGCCGCTCGGACTCAGGTAAGTCCTTAATCCGCTTCGGTGCCACCGTAACGGGATCATGCCTCCGCCGATCCGCCCATTCAACAACGCACGAAGCTGCGAGCGCAGGTTGTCTCAGACGCAGCCCGCGCTACCATTCCCCGCCATGGCATCCGAGGTTCACGTCGCGTTCCTGTGGCACATGCACCAGCCGCGGTATGCCCTCCCCGGCTCCGCGGCGAACCTCCTCCCCTGGACCCGTCTCCGCGCTGCAAAGGACTACACGGACATGGCGGCGTGGCTGGAGCGCTGGCCCGTCCCAGTTACCGTCAACTTCACGCCTTCGCTCACGGAGCAACTCCGCCGCTACGCCGACGGAACCCTCGGTGATCGGTATCTCCCGTCCCAGCCCGACCCCGAGGCCCTCGCCGACCTCCGGGCGGGGAACGTTCCGCTGCCGGTGGCGCGGCGGGGACTTCCGGCGCCGGACCTGGCCCAGGTTCGCTCGGCAACGGGAGGGCCCGGCAAGCGGGCCCTGTGGGGGTGGTCTCTCCTCGCCTGGCTCGGCCAGTCGGTCTTGGAGGAGGATGGGGACCTGCGGGGCCTTTGGGAGGGGGGATCGTTCTCCCCAGCAGACCTCGTCGCGATGGAAGAGAAGCACCGTCAGATCACGGCGGACGTCCTCCCCCGCTACCGCCGTCTGTCCGAAGAAGGGAGGATTGAGCTGTCAGCCACGCCGTTCTACCACCCCATCCTGCCCCTGCTGCTGGACTCAGGGATCGCGCAGTGCCCTCAACCCGACGACGAGATCCCCCCGTTCTCCGCGCCCGAGGACGCTCAAGAGCAGGTCCGGCGGGCGCTTCGCCACCACGAGGACACGTTCGGCACGCGGCCCGTCGGGATGTGGCCCGCGGAAGGGGCCGTAAGCATCGCTACGGCAGGCGTGTTTGCCCAAGCTGGGGTGCGCTGGTTCGCCACCGACGGGGGGATCCTCTCCCGATCCCTGGGACGGGCGCCGACGCCCGATGAGCTGTACCGGCCGTGGCGATTCTCGACTGAAAGTGGGGAGGTCGTGGTCCTATTTCGGGATACGTTACTCGCGAACCGGATCAGCTTCGACTACCACGCGTGGCGTCCGGAGGACGCAGCCGCGGACCTCATCCACCGGTTCAAGGAGGTCGGTCGGGCCTGGCACAGGGCCGAACCCCCGCTCGTCCTCATCGCGATGGACGGGGAGAACGCGTGGGAGTTCTACGAACGAAACGGCGCGCCGTTCTTCGCGGCCCTCTACCATGGACTGCAGGCCACATCCGGGATCGTGCCGACCACGGTATCCGGCTACCTGGATCGTTTCGGGGGCGACGTCCTCCTTCCCGACCTGTGGCCGGGGTCGTGGATCGACGCCGACTTCCGCACCTGGATCGGCCACCCGGGGCAAAACGTGGCCTGGGAGCTCCTTGCCGCGGCGCAACGGGCGGTGGTCGAGGCTTGCCTCGGCCCGGAGCGGGACCGGGCCCGCGAGCACCTCCTCATCGCCGAGGGGAGCGACTGGTTCTGGTGGTACGGCCCGCATCACGCGTCTCCCCATGAGCCGATCTTCGATCGCTTGTTCCGGGAACACGTCGCCGCGGTCCACCGCGAGCTCGGGCACACGGTTCCCGAGGACCTCGCCGGGTAGGCATGCATCGGCCCTGGCACGGGGGTACATTCGCCCTGTGACCGCACGGGGAGATGGGAGACGATGACCGAGGTCTTGACGTTCGTGATGGCGGGCGGGCGGGGCGAGCGGCTGTACCCCCTCACCCGCGACCGCGCGAAGCCCGCGGTCCCGTTCGCGGGCCTGTACCGAATCATCGACTTCACCCTCACGAACTGCCTCCACTCCGGGCTGCGGCACATCCTCGTCCTCACTCAGTACAAATCGTTGTCGCTCGAGCGGCACCTCCACCACGGGTGGAGCCTGTTCAGCCATGCCCTCGGGGAGTTCCTGATCGCGGTCCCCCCCCAGCAACGAGCGACCGAGCACTGGTATCTCGGAACTGCGGATGCGATCTGGCAGAACTGGTACTCGGTGGAACGGTTCACGATGGAACGCGGGACGCCCAACGCGATCCTCATCCTCGCCGGGGACCACGTGTACAAGATGGACTACCGCCCCATGGTTTGGTTCCACCGCGAGCAGGAGGCAGATCTCACCGTGGGCGTGCTCTCCGTTCCGCTCGACGAGGCCGCCGGGCGATTGGGGGTGCTCGCCGTGGACGGAGATCGGCGCGTGCGGAAGTTCCAGGAGAAGCCCGCTCAGCCCGCCCCGTCGCCGGAAGACCCCGCGCTGTGCCTGGCTTCGATGGGAATCTACGTGTTCCGGCCGGAGGTTCTCGCCCGGCGCCTCGCGGAGGACGCCGGGGTCGCAACCTCGTCCCATGACTTCGGCAAGGACGTGATCAACCGGATGGTCGGCGAGGACCGGGTGTTCGCGTTCCCGTTCGAGCTTGGGAATCGAAACCCGGTTCCGTACTGGCGTGATGTGGGGACGCTCGATGCCTACTGGGAGGCTCACATGGACCTGGTCTCGATCACCCCTGTCTTCAACCTGTACGACCGGGAGTGGCCGATCCACACCTACCACGAGCCGTGGCCACCGGCGAAGACGGTGCACGAGGAGCCTGGCCGGACCGGGACCGCGGTGAGTTCGCTTGTGTCGCCCGGCTGCATCGTGTCCGGCTCGACGGTCGTGCGGTCCGTGCTCTCTCCGGGCGTGCGTGTGAACAGCTTCGCCACGGTGGAAGAGTCCGTTCTCCTGTCTGGAGTGGACGTCGGCCGTGGAGCGAGGATCCGTCGGACGATTGTGGACAAGGGGGTGCGCGTTCCTCCGGGGGAGAGCGTCGGCTACGATCTTGAACAGGACCGATCCCGGTTCACCGTCACCGAAGAGGGAATCGTGGTCATCCCCAAAGAAGCTCGCTTCTAGCGGTATCATTCCCTCGCGAAGGAGGCTGTCCAATGCCCTATCTGGGAGGAACAGAGCTAGCACAGGTGTACCGACGAGCGCAAGGCGAGCGGTTCGCGCTCGTGGCGAGCAACTTCGCCGAGCCGAACACACTGCTGGGCGTCCTCGCCGCCCACGAGGAGATGCAGAGTGACCTCCTCGTCCAGGTGACGATGGGGGCAGTGAAGTACGCAGGTAGTGGCAAACCTTTGGCAGGGCTACGGGCTCTCGTCCGCTATGTTCAGGCCGCTGCCGGGGAGGCGAAGATCGGGGTGTTCGTGAACCTCGACCACGTCACTCCAGACGGGGTGGACGCTTTCATCCGGCCCGCTCTCGCCGAAGGGCTGTGCTCGTCGGTGATGATCGACGCCTCGGCCCTCCCGTTCGCGGACAACGTGCACGCCACGCGAGCGGTGGTCGAACTGGCGCACCCGTACGGGGTTCTCGTGGAAGGGGAGCTTGGGGTGATCAAGGGGGTTGAGGACCACATTTCGTCGGATGACGCGTTCTACACCGATCCCGACCAGGCCCTGGAGTTCGTGCGTGAGACCGGGGTCGACCTCCTGGCGATCTCGGTGGGAACGGAGCACGGCGTTTCAGTGGGGCACGAGCTCGTCCTACGACCTGATCTCGCCCAAGCGATCCGCGATCGGTTGCGGGCCGCGAGCGTCCCCCGGCCCCTCGTCCTCCACGGCGCATCGGGGCTGTCGGCCGACCAGATCCGGACGCTTGTCGAGGCCGGGGTGTGCAAGGTGAACAAGGATACGACCTACCAGTACGTGTACGCTCAGACGGCGGCCCGGTTCTTCGGGAAAAACGAGAGGGAGATTCTCCCCCCTCCCGGAGTGACGTTCGACCCGATCACGTTCGACGCCGGTGGGGGAACGTGGAGACCGAACAAGAAGCTGTTCGACCCGCGGGTGGTGGGCAAGCAGATCCAAGATGCGGTTCGAGCTGTGGCGGCAGAGGTGATCGCCCAAGCCGGTTCAGGAGGAAGATCCATCTATGGCTGACGTGAAACGGATCGGGGTGCTGACCGGAGGGGGAGATTCCCCGGGGATCAACGCGGCGATCCGGGCCATCGTGCGCCGGGCCAAGCCCGCGGGGCTCGATGTCGTCGGGTCCCGCGATGGGTGGTGGGGGGCGGTGGAGGACGACCTCGTCCCCCTCGGCCTGGGCGACGTGGCCGGGATCCTCCACATCGGAGGAACAATCCTCGGCACCTCGCGGACAAACCCTTTTCAGAAGAACGCGGATACGGGTGCCTGGACGCCCACGTCGAAGGTAGACCAAATTCTGGAAACCCTCAAGCGACGCCAGGTCGAGGCACTGATTGCGATCGGCGGCGACGACACCCTCGGGGTTGCGCACCGGCTGGCCCCTCATGGGGTGCGCGCAGTGGGGATTCCCCAAACGATCGACAACGACATCGCAGGGACCGACTACGCCATCGGGTTTCACTCCGCGCTGGCCGTGGTCACGGATGCCCTGGACCGGCTGCACACCACCGCCCATGCTCACCATCGGGTGCTGATCGTGGAGGTTATGGGCCGTGATGCGGGATGGATCGCGATTCTGGGCGGCCTGGCCGGCGGAGCGGACGTGATCCTCGCTCCGGAGGAGCCATTCTCGGTGGGCGAAGTCGAGGAGGCACTCCAACGGCGGTTGGACGCCGGGCGCAGGTTTTCGATCATCGTCGTCGCGGAGGGCGCCCGGCCGGTCGAGCTCGGATCGCGGCCGGTGGCAACGGAGGGCCGTGTGGACGCGTTTGGCCATCCGCAGCTCGGCGGCGTTGGCTATTGGCTGGCGGCAGAGTTGGAGAAGGCGGGGCTTCCCCTTACCCCACGAGTGACCGTGCTCTCCTACCTCCAGCGGGGCGGCGTGGCAACGCCTACAGATCGACTTCTGGCGACCCGGTTTGGCGCCGCGGCCGTGGAGTTCTCCCAGGACGGGCAGTACGATGTGATGGTCGCACTGCACGGGCCCACCGTGGTCGCGGTTCCGCTGGCCGAGGCGCTTGCGGGGTGCCCCAAACCGGTCGGCCCGGAGTTCTTGGACTTGGCACGGAACATCGGAGTGAGGTGAGCGAGATGGTGCGTAGAGTATCCCTGATCCTTCTGCTTGTCGGAGTGCTGGCGGTTGGCGCCGGCCCGGGCGATGTCCTGT
>DYGJ01000072.1 GCA_020724765.1 Thermotoga sp.
GTCGGGGGATGTCGATGGCCCTCTTCTCTGCGGGGGAACCCTGGGGGCCGCGGTAGGCCCGCTTCTGATCGCTGGGGTTGCTGGGAACCTGGGCCTGTCGTTCACCCCGCTCCTCCTCCTTCCGGCGTGGGCCTTGGTCGTCCTGCTCGCCCGCGCGGTGCCGCGCGAAGCCCGCCCCGAAAGGCGCGACCGATCCCGCCTCCACCACCACCCGAACGCCGGACAGGTCCTGCGGTTGTGGAGCATCGGCGTGCTGAGGGAGTTCGTGAGCATGTCCTACTACACCTTCCTCGCCGTTCTGTGGACCCAGCGAGGAGCTTCCTTGACCGTGGCCAGCCTTGCCCTCACCGTGTACTCGCTGTCCGGCGTGGTGGGCGATCTCGTCGGAGGACGGTTGTCCGACCGGTTCGGCAGGAAGACGGTCATTCTCGGTTCTGTGGCCTCGGCGTTGCCCCTGTTCTACTTGTTCCTCCTCACCGACGGCTGGCTCTCGTTCCTGTTCCTCGCGCTCGCCGGTGCAGTGCTCATCGCCTCGATCCCCGTATCCGTGGTATTCGGCCAGGAGCTGGTTCCCGACCAGCGCGGGCTCGTATCCGGCGTCTTGATGGGCCTTGCCTGGGGCGTGGGATCCCTCCTGATCGGACTTGTGGGGTATCTGGGAGACCTGCTGGGGCTCGAGGTCGCCTTGGGGCTCCTCACCGTGCTCCTCGTGCCCGCCACGCTTCTCGCCGCCGGGTTGCGAGAACCATCCCCGGAATCATCTCCCCCCACCGACGAAGCCTAAGCTCCATCCTCAGCCTGCCTGGTCCTGGTTCCTCGCTTCGAGGGCCGTGTGTAGCGTCGGACCCCGTGTCCGACGTCGCTCCGTAGGTCTTGTAGCGTCGCACCCTGCGTGCGCCGGCTGTCCAGTGGTTCTCGTATCGTCGCAACTGGTCTGCAACAAAAGGCCGTCGGGCATGAAAGCCCGCCGCTACAACCTGTCGCCCCGGTATCCGGGCACGGATCCCTAGCCGGGTTCGTCGAACAGCGTCGGGGGACCGGTGCGCTCCTCATCCGCGGTCGCGAGAACGGGCTGCGGTTCGGCGATGCGCGCCCGACCCGGAAGGTCGGCGATGTCCTCGTTGCAGAACGGGACGTAAGGGCAGTACCGGCACTGGTCGAACTCCCAGTCGCGCTTTTCCTCTCGTCCGGGGAGCGGCGGCAGCCGACCTTCGACGAAGATGGTCTTTTGGAGCCCCTCGAACTGGCGGATGACCCGTCCCACCTCGTCTCTGTCGAGGGGGACTACAAACTCCTTAAGCTCCTGGGTCGCCTTGTTCTCGGCAAGCACGATCCCCTGGAGAATCCCAAAGTAGTGCAGATAGAGCTGGAGCTGCAGGTAGTGGTCGCGCCGCGGGCCGGACGACATCTGGTCGAAGCTGTACGGGTGAGCGGTCTTGACCTCGACGACGTAGTTCTTCCCGTCGAGGGACACGATCACGTCGCACCGGCCGTGGAACAGCTTGCCGGGGGGGATCGGCGCCTCCGCCGCAACGACGACCCCCATCCCGAACAGGGCCTGGGCGAGGCGCTTGTGGGCGTCGTCGCCCACGGCCAGCTTGCGCGCGGTGAGACCGTCCAAAGGCGGGCGGGGGAAGCCCTTGATCGAGTAGTAGATCTGGCGCGGGCACTTGCCGACCTCGCTCACGTAGAAGTAGTCGCGCGGCCGGGTCCGCTCCTCGCGCTGAAAGTACTGATCGAGCCTCTCGACGAGCATGGCCGTTCAGTCTACCCGGGGCTGGTTAGAGTAGCAATGGATGGTTTTGACGATCAGAACTGATCCAGGACGTCGAGGACGTCCAGCTCCACAACCTTCGCCGGGACGCCGAGGAGGGAGGCAAGGTTGGGCTGGGTGGCGCCTTCGTCGCCGGAGATGAGCTCCTTCACGTACAGCCCGCCCCCGCAGAGGATCTCCACCTCGGCCTCGGTGGGGGACACGAGCCGCCCGCTGACCTCGTGGACGGACCGCCGGCGGACGAGGTCGGCGCGGCGATGGCGAACCCGCACCGGAGTGCGCTGCTCGATCTCCCCTACTAGATCGGCTAGCGCGCCTTGGAACCCTCCCTCGCTCACGGCCGCCCCAAACTCGACCCGCGCCCGGTACTTCTTGTCGGCGTGCTCCTCCTTGACCCGGGCCACAAGGTCGGTGGTCCCTGAACGAAGGTCGAGGACCTCGACCTTCCCGTCCGCCGCAGCGTTCACCTCACGGGCCATGGCATCCAGGTCAAGGGTGCGGATCCGCGGCTCCTTGACCTCAACGACGAACGGGCGGCCTCGACCAAGCATCCGCGCATCCACGTCCTCCCGCCCCGCGCCATGGAGGTGCCCTCCTGTTCCCCCCGTTGCTGACAGGAACGCCGGGAGCACCAGCTCCTCCACCGAAGTCGGGTATTGCTTGCCCGTTCCCTCGCAGCCCGCGCAACCACGGCCACGACAGCTCCGGCACGGCCAGTGGGTCTGGGGGATCCCCCGGACGAGCTTCCGGTACCGGCCGTAGAAGAACACGGGCGCCACGGTGAGGGCGACTGCACCCGTCTCCAGGTCCACGGTGAATTGCACATCCGGGCGCTCGAAGTTCACCGTCGCCGCCCTACCCCGCTCGACGAGGAGCTGCTCGAACGCCTTGCCCAGCTCGCGGTTCGCGTCACGCTTGAACGGCTCGGCCCACGGAGAGGGGTACCGCTCGTCGAGGAACTCCGCCACCGCCTCCTGTCGGGGTGAAAGGTGCACGCCGAACAGGAACGTGGCGAACTCGTGCTCCGCCACGAGCTGCACGGCTTTCCCTGCCCACTCCCCGGCCCGCAGGAACGTCCCTTGACAGACCCAGCACGTGGTCTCGTGCGCTGCGGCAGAGGCACCTGACGCGGCACGGAGGGCCTGTCCGCGCTCCCGGTTGAGGAGACCTGAGCTCAGGCCAGCGAGCCGTCGCCCGAGGCATCGATCGCAGATCGGCCCCACGGAGGCGAGAGCAGAGGCGAGTTCGATCGGATCCACGGCGGGGACTACGGGCTTGTCCATCACCGACAGAGGAACCCCGCGTCCACGGGGACGATCGCCCCGGTGATCCCCGACGCAGCCGGTGAGGAGAGGAACGCCACCGTGGCTGCCACCTCCTCAACGCGGGTCACCCGCCCCAACGGGAACCGCGAGAGCCATGCCCGGTGGTCGGGGTTCGCCGGGTCGAACGCGTTGTCCGCCCACGTGAGGGCGACGCCGCACACGCGGATTCCCTGGCCGCCGAACTCCGCGGCCAGGCCCCGGGTGAGGGCGATTGCGGCCCCGTTCGTGGTCGCGTAGGCAAGCTCACCCGCTCCATCACGCAAGCCGGTGGTGGAGAGGATGTTGATCACCACGCCCCCGCCGCGGGCGAGCATCCGTGGCAGCACCCGCCGTGCGGTGAGGTAGTAGGCGAAACCCTTGTACAGAAGCTGATCACGCCACTCCTGGTCCGTGTAGTCGAGGAACGGTTTGCACAAGGCGTAGACGGCGTTGTTGACCAGGATGCCCACCGGGCCCAGGGAGGCCTCGATCTCCTCTCCCATCCGCTCCACGTCGGCCGGGACGCAGGTATCGCCAAGGACGGTCATGCTCCGCCCCCCGAGGCGGGAGATCTCCTCTCGCACTGCCTCCGCATCGTCTCGGGAGACGCGGCCGTGGACGGCCACCGCGGCCCCATGCCGCGCCAGCTCGACGGCCACCGCTCGGCCGATCCCGCGGGTGGAGCCGGTGATCCAGGCCACTTCTCCCGAAAACGGTGCACGATCCATCATCACTCCCATCTCCGCCCGATTATAGAGCGTGCTGGCGATCGCTCTCGGGTCGCGCACGCGGGGGAACATCGTGCGTGCCGAACAGCGTATACTGGTCCGCATGCCGCCTCGCTTGCTGGGGGAGGGCATCGAGGAGGACACCATGAAGATGCGTGATACGGCACGGACGCTGGGGATCGTGATCGGCCTTCTCATCGGAGTTCTGGGGGCGACGGCGGTCGAGACGGGAGACGTGCTGGCTTGGATCCCCTACGTGCGGATGACCCCGGAGTACGACCACGTGGTCGAAGCCCTCGGCGGTCACCCAGCGCAGACTACAACCACGGACCCGGAGGAGCTGGAGGCGGAACTCGCCGGCCGGACCGTGCTCCTCATCCCGGAGCAGCAGGAGGCCGATGAGGAGACGCTTGAAGCGCTCGGCTTGGCGGTCGCGGCCGTGCTGACCGACTTCCTTGCCCAGGGTGGGCGCATCGTCGGGATGAGCTACAGCAAGGGGGCCGACGACGTCCTCCGCGGGGCCGGCCTGTGGAACGTGACCGACGGGTACGACGTGACGGGCGCCTCCCTTGCCGTAGCGCTATCTCGGCACCCACTCGCAGCCGGCGTTCCGTCCGCGTTCGAGGGAACGGACGGTAGCACGGACTTCTCTGACCTCCCCGACGATGCGGTCGTGTTGGTCTGGGACACGTTCGACGAGGCGCCCGTTGTGTTCACGTGGGAGACAGGCGGCGGCACGATCATCATGCTCGGCTTCGACTTCTACGCGTACACCGCCGCTACGGCGCAGCTCCTGCGTAACGCGATTGGAGTCTCCGTGGTCGTGGTCGATAGGCCCGATGACGTGTCCAATGAGGTTGTCCGCGACCTCGGCGTTGTCGACATCGAGGCGATGCTCGTGGACCACAGGCTCACCTTCGATCGGAGAACGGACAGCTACGGTGACCCGTTCTGGGTTCTCTACCTGGATGCGGCCACGGTCCTCCTGTTCGTGGATGATGAGATCGAAGGGGCGACTGGCAGGTTCCAGTTCCTCCAGCTCTACGCGGGCTGGATTCCGGAAGGCGCCGTGTCGTGCGATCTTGTGAACGAGTGGAACCGTATAACGCGAGGCTCGCGCGCCTACCTGGATTCGGCTGGCGATGTGGTACTCGAGGCCGACCTCTACCTCCGTGGCGGTGTCACGTGGGACACCCTCCGGCAGTTCTTTGAACGGTTCCAGAGGACTATCAAGCGGTTCGAAACGCACGTTTTCGGCGAGTAGGCACTGCCCCCAAAGATCCAGGGCGGGACACGACGTCCCGCCCTGGGCTCTGCACATCGAGGTTCTCGTTACAGCCGGCCGCCCATGGTGAGGGCGAGGATCGCCTTCTGGGTGTGGAGCCGGTTCTCCGCCTGGTCGTACATCCACGACAGCTCCGGGTCATCGCACAGCTCCACGTCGGCCTCGTGGCCGCGGTCGATGGGCATCACGTGCATCAGGTACCCGGGCTTGGCGAGCTGCTTCTGCCGCTCTCGCGTGTACCTCCAGGCCTTGAACTTCTCCGCGTTCTTGATCTCCGCCTCTTTGCCGATCTCGTAGCGGCGGAAACTCATCCAACCCCGCGGGAAGACGACCGTCGCTCCCTTCAGGGCGTCGTCGAGCTCGTCTGTGACTTCGAACTTGCCCCCACTCTCCTTGGCGTACTTCTTGCTCAGGGCGAGGACCTCGGGGTCGAGCTCGTACCCCTTGGGATGCGCCACGGTCACGTCCATCCCGAACCGGGTGGCGATTGCCAGGTCCTCCTGGACCGAGCCGAGCGACCGCGCCCACGGCGAGTAGGCCCACATCACAGTGTACTTGACTCCCCGGAGGTCGTTCCCCAGCTTCTCCCGCATCGTGTAGAGGTCGGTGAGGGCCTGGCACGGGTGCCAGATGTTGGACGCCATGTTGATCACCGGAATCTCGGCATGCTCGGCCAGCCGGTACATGATCTCCGTGTCCTCCCCGTACCGAGAGACCTTGTCCTCCAGGAGCCGGATCCCGATCCCGTGGGCGTAACGGGCCATGACCTTCGCCGTGTCCTGGATCGTTTCCCCTGCCCCCGGCTTGTCCTCAAGCGACAACCGCAGGTCGGCGGCGGCCACGAACTGAGCGTGGCCTCCGAGCTGGGTCATCGCGCTCTCGAACGAGAGCCGGGTCCGGGTCGAGGTGTTGAAGAAGAGCATCAGGAACGTCTTGTCCTTGAGGGCAGGGTGGGGGAGGTTCGAGTAGTACATCCCCTTCAGCTGGTCGCTCACCTTGAGCGCGATCTCCAGCTCCTCCCGCGTCCAGTCTTTCGTGCTGATCAGATCTTTTCCTGCGAGCTGAAACCAACTCATCGGTCCTCCTTGGTCCGTTGCCTGTTGTCCGTTGTCCGTGGACCAACCCGTCCGCACGATCACGGTTCACGGGGAACGGGCAACGGTCCACGGTCTCTACAGGATCAACGCCATCATGCCCTTCTGGGCGTGGAGCCGGTTCGCCGCCTGTTCGATGATCACCGAGTTCGGGCCGTCCATGACCTCGTCCGTAACCTCCATCCCTCGGTCTGCCGGCAGACAGTGGAGGTAGATCGCGTTGTTCGTGAGCGCCATCTTCTCCTTGGTCGTGATCCAATGCTTGTTCGCCTCGAAGATCGCCTTTGCCTTCTCGGGGTCCATCGGCGTCTTCCCATCCGTGGGCTGGCTCGTCCACGCCTTGGGGTACACGGCGACCGCATCCTTGAACGCTTCGTCCATATCGTGAACCAACTTGAACGATCCACCGTTCTTCGTGACGTTCTTCTTCGTGAACTCCAGAACCTTCGGGTCGAGGTCGAGGCCCTTGGGGTGGGCGAGGGTGATGTCCATCCCAAAGAAGCTCGCCCCGATGATCGCCGACTGCGGGACGGCAAGCGGCTTCTCCACGGACCCGGAGTAGGCCCAGCTCATCACGAACTTCTTCCCCCGGAGGTCGCCGAGCTTCTCCTGCATCACCATCACGTCGGCGAGGGCCTGGCACGGGTGGTACATGTCGTCTTCCATGTTGATGATCGGGATCCGCGACCAGCGGGCGAATTCGCGGATGAGGAGGTTGCCTCTCCCATACCGCCGCCCGGTGTGCTTCCCGTAGATGCGGATCGCGATTCCGTGCCCCATCTCCGCCAACACCCGCGCGACGTCGGAGATCCGCTCCGTGGAGTAGGCCTTCTCCTCTCCCGGCAGGGCCGGCGTGTAGACTGCATCTGGCTCGAGAAAGTGAGCGTGGCCGCCGAGCTGGGTCATCCCCGCCTCGAACGAGTTCCGCGTGCGGAGCGAGCGGTTGTAGAAGAGCATGAACAAGGTCTTGTCCTGCAAGAGCCGATGCGGCTCGCCGCGGATCCACTTCCGCTTGATGTCGTGCGACGTGTCCAGGATCGTCTCCACTTCCTCGCGATCGAACTCCATCAGGGTGATGAAGTCGCGCCCCTTCAGATCTGTTGCCGCCATTCGTTCCTCCTTGGAGATCCGTTGCTCGTTGACCGTCATCCGTGGTCCGTCAACCGTCGACCGCTCTCCGTCTACCGCGGTCCGTGATCCGTTGTCCCTGGGTCTTCACGTTCCCGGACCACGGATCACGGATTACGGACCGCGGTCTTACGGTACAACCTGCGTTCCCGCGCGGCCCTCTGCCGCCTCCAACGCCTGGGCCAGGGAAGCGATCACAGCTCGCTCCCCGCCCGCCTCGACAAACCTCGCCGCGGCCTTGACCTTGGGCTCCATCGAGCCCTTCGCGAAGTGCCCTTCCTGGGCGTAGCCCTTGACCTCAGCGGCCGTCATCCGGTCGAGGGTCTTCTCTCCCGGCTTCTTGTAATTCAGCCGGACCTTATCGACATCGGTGAGGATGAGGAACACCGCGGCCCCCACGTCCTGGGCGAGGCGCTCGCCGGCGAGGTCCTTGTCGATCACCGCCTCTACACCGCGGTAGGTCCCATCCTCCTCGATCACGGGAATCCCGCCGCCGCCGGACGCGATTACGATGGCCCGGTTCTCGACGAGGAATCGGATCGCCTCCCGCTCTACGATTGCCTTCGGATCAGGAGAGGGCACCACCCGGCGCCAGCCGCGGCCCGCGTCCTCGACCACATGCCAGCCCTTCTCGGCCTGGAGACGCTTCGCCTCGTCGGCGGAGTAGAACGCCCCCACCGGCTTGGTGGGGTTCTGGAACGCCGGATCGGCCTTGTCCACCAGGACCTGGGTCACGACCGTCGCCACCGGGATGTCGCCCCGCCCCTCGCGGGCGAGCACGTTGTGGAATGCCTGTTGGATCATGTACCCGATGAACCCTTGGGACTCCGCCCCGCACACATCCATGGGCATCGGCGGCACGACCGCCTTCGCCGCATCGTGCTGGAGGAGGATGTTCCCCACCTGGGGACCGTTCCCATGGGTGACCACCAGCCGCCACTTCCCGGATAGCACCATCGCCGCGAGCTGCTCGCGGGTGATGGGATCGTCCCCGCGGAAGGTGCCGTCGGCAAAGCCGCTCACCAGCCCTGCCCGCAGGGCGGCGGCCACGTAGCCGGCGGCCCACTCGGGAACCGTGTCCTTGAACGGCAGATCCGCCGGGACTACCGGCCTGAGCCCCAGCGCCCGCGCCAACATCACCGTGAACTGAAGCCGCGTGACCCGCTGGTCGGGCCGGAAGGTCTGATCCTCGAAGCCGGTGACCGCGCGCAGGCTGAACAGCCTGAGCACGTGACTCTCGGCCCAGTGGCCGGCGATGTCGGTAGGCAGCTTCAAGTCGGGGGCCGACAGCAGCGCGAACCCCGTCAGGTGGTCGACGCTGGCCAGGACCCGCCGGTTCTCACGGTCCAGCCTGGTGGGCAGGGCTATCCAGGCCTTGTAGGTCTCATCCCAGTAGAAGACCCGTAGGTCCTCTTCGCGCGTGCCCAACGGCAGCATGCCCCGGTCGTAGGCAAGCGCCAGGGTGAGGCTCGTGGGGAACTGCCGCACGGGGTTCCCCGCCTGGTCGGTGACCGTCAGGCGGTACATGTCGCCCACGCGGTGCCAGTCCCACGGAAGCGGAGGCTCGTCGAGCCGGCTCACTCGGTTGAGCGACACCTGGGCGCCGGTAGCCGCTGCCCCTGCCGGAACCACCAACTCCACCCGACCGTCGGTCGAAGCGAAGGTCGCCGCGGTTCCCGGCGTGAGCGTCCCGCTCAGCACGGGAGGAGGCGGCGCCGGAATGGCAGGAGGTGGCACGATCGGTTCCGCCACCGCTGGTGTGACGGCGACAAACACCGCGGTTACCGACTTGTCGGCGTCCATGATGACCGTTGCCGGGTTGCCGTCACCGGTCAGGTCGCCCTCCCAGCGGGTCAGCTTCCAGCCTACAGCGGGCACGGCCGTCAGCTTCACCGTTGTGCCGTGCATATACCTCGGTGCGTCGGGGCTCCGCCGCACGCTACCCTGTCCGGTCACGGTGACCGTCAGGCTGTACTCGGACTCGGTGAACACCGCAGTCACCGTCTTGTCCCCGTCCAAGATCAGGGTGGCCGGGTTGTCGCTGCCGGTCAGGTCCCCCTCCCAGTGACTGAAGCCCCAGCCAACGGCGGGTACCGCCCTCAGCGTGACCTGGGTACCGTGCACGTACTCGGGCAGATCGGGGTCGGCCGTCACCGTGCCCTGGCCGGTCACAGCGACCCCCAGCGTGTACTTGAGTTGCGTGAAGACCGCAGTCACGGTCTTGTCGCCATCCATGGCGATGGTGGCAGGATTGTCGCTACCGGTCAGGTCCCCCTCCCAGTGGCTGAAAGTCCAGCCGACGGCGGGCTGAGCGGTCAGCGCCACCTCCTGGCCGGGAGCGTAGACGTCCTGCTCGGGAGAACGCGTCACCGTTCCGCTCCCGCTCACCTCGACTTCCAGGATGTACTGGGTCACCGTGATCGGGCCCGAAGTCCACGTATCCCAGTGCGCCGGGTTCTCCGGGTCTCCCAGCGGGCGCAGGGCC
>DYGJ01000073.1 GCA_020724765.1 Thermotoga sp.
GTGGCCCGGCTCGGCACGGCCGCGGCTTTGGGCCGCACGCCCGCCGCTCCAGACGACGTCGTCCGCCGCCTGGGAGCCGTGACCGCTGAAGAGGTCCAGGAACTCGCCCGTCGATACCTGGATCTGGACAAGTCGGCGTGGGCCGCGGTCGGCCCGTCCGCTGACCGGCTGCGGGAGTTCATCCATCCGCACGCGGAGGTGATGTGATGCGTCGCGCCCTCTACCCCGGGAGTTTTGACCCGATCACGTACGGACACCTCGACATCCTGCGCCGAGCGCGACGGCTGTTCGATGAGCTCGTCGTGGCCGTGGTCGAGAACCCTCGCAAGACTTCGCTCTTCACAGCAGATGAGCGACGCAGACTCGTCGAGGCTGCCCTCCGGGAGGAAAAGATCCCCAAGGTGCGCGTCGTATCCTACTCCGGCCTCCTCGTGGACTGTGCGCGCGAACTGGGGGCCGTGGCGGTGGTGCGCGGGCTGCGGGCAACGTCGGACTTTGACTACGAGTTCCAGTTCGCGCTCACCAACCGCGACCTCGACAGCGAGATCGAGAGCGTGTTTCTGATGACCGCTGGGCAACACTCGTTCCTCTCGTCGTCGCTGGTGAAGGAAATCGGCCAGTACGGGGGCGATGTGTCGAAGTTCGTCCCTGCGTGCGTGGCCAAGGCGCTGAAAGCGAAGTTCGGTACGAAGAAGAAACCCAAGGAGGCGCGATGACCGATCCCCGGGTAGAGAAAATGGCGCGGGTCCTCGTGGAGTATTCGCTCGCCGTGAAGGCGGGCGACCTGGTTCGGATCCAAGGCGGGGCTGAAGGAGCGCCGCTCCTCCTCGCGCTCTACGAGCAGATCCTCGCCTGTGGCGGGTACCCCTGGACCCAGATCGGCCTGGACGGAACAGATGAGATCTTCTACACGAAAGCCAGCGAAGCCCAGCTTGACTTCATCCCCAAGTTCGTGGAGGGGATGGTCGAGGAGATACAGGCGTCGATCTCGGTGTGGACCGAGACGAACACCAAGCGTCTCTCCAACGTAGATCCCGCCAAACAGGCCCGCCGCGCCCGGGCGATGCGGCCCCTCTCCGAGCGATTCATGGAGCGGGCGGCAAAGAAAGAGCTGCGCTGGACGGGAACTCTCTATCCCACCCACGCCTTCGCTCAAGACGCAGAGATGTCGCTGCGGGAGTTCGCGGACTTCGTGTTCAAGGCATGCCTTGTCGAGGAAGAGGACCCGATCGAGGCGTGGAAGGCAATCTCCCGCTCACAGAAACGGCTCACCGACTGGCTGTCGCCCAAGAAGGAGATCCACGTCGTGGGACCGGACACAGACCTCCGCCTGAAGGTCGGGGGGCGGACGTGGATCAACTGCGACGGCCACGAGAACTTCCCCGACGGGGAGATCTTCACCGGACCGGTTGAGGACAGCGTAACCGGCCAGATCCGGTTCACCTACCCGGCGTGCATTTACGGTCGCGAGGTGGAGGACGTGCGCCTGGAGTTCAAGGGCGGGAAGGTCGTCCGGGCGACGGCGGGGAAGAACGAGGCCTTCCTCCTCCAGATGCTGGACACGGACGAGGGGGCGCGCTACGTAGGCGAGTTCGCGTTCGGCACGAACCCCGGCATCCAGCGGTTCACGAAGAACACCCTGTTCGACGAGAAGATCGGGGGGACGATCCACCTCGCGCTCGGCAAGGGCTACCCCGAGTCGGGGAGCAAGAACACCTCGGCGATCCACTGGGACATGGTGTGCGACCTCCGCCAGGGCGGCGAGGTCCGCGTGGACGGAACGCCGTTCGTGAAGGACGGGACGTTCCTCGTCTAGCCGTGGACACCGAGCTCAGGGACAAGGTCGTCCTCATCACCGGCGCTTCCGGGGGAATCGGAGGCGCGGCGGCGCGCCTGTTCGACCAGGAAGGGGCGAAGCTCGTCCTCCACGGCCACCGCAACATGGGCAGTCTGCAGGCGCTCCAGGAGCAACTCACGGCGGAGAACCTCGTCGTGTCCGCTGATCTGACCGAAGAGGACGAGGTCGAGTACCTGTTCCGCAAAGCGCTCGACCGGTTCCGTGGAGTGGACGTCCTCGTCGCCAACGCCGGCATCTGGCCCGAGGATGACGAGCCGATCCACCGCATGAGCCTCGAACGGTGGACGCAGACCATCGATGCCGACCTCACTTCCGTCTTCCTGTGCGCGCGGGCCTTCTTCCGCATCCTAGAGCGGACGAAACCCGAGACGGCCGCCTTGGTGATCGTCGGATCCACAGCCGCGGTGTTCGGGGAGGAGGGGCACGCCGACTATGCCGCAGCCAAGGCCGGGATCACCTACGGCCTGACCCGCTCCCTCAAGAACGAGATCGTGCGCATCGTCTCCCAGGGTCGGGTCAACGCCGTGTGCCCAGGGTGGACGGCGACCCCGATGTCCGCGACCGGGCTGGAGGATCCCGTTGTCGTGACGCGCGTCCTCCAAACGCGGGCCCACAAGCGGGTCGCCCGGCCAGAGGACGTGGCGAGCGCGATCGTCTTTCTAGCCTCCGATCGCCTGGCAGGGCACATCACCGGGGAGATCCTCACCGTGGCCGGCGGGATGGAGGGGCGCCTCCTCCACCTCCCGGACGAGATCGACCCGCACCGGGCGTGACGCGGTACCCACAGGTCCGGGAGGCTCGATGAAGAAGATGATCGCGTACTGCGGCCTCGTGTGTACCGACTGCGAGGCGTACCTCTCCACCCAGCGCGGGGACCTGGACGCCCTCGTCCGGCTCGCGGCGCGGGCACGGGAGGAGTTCGGGGTGGATCTTCCTCCCCACGAACACATGTGCGATGGGTGCCACACGACCTCCGGTCGGCAGATCCCGTACTGCGGGACGTGCGCGATCCGTGCCTGCGGGGTAGAGCGGGGGGTCGCGAACTGCGCCCACTGCACCGACTACCCGTGCGAGACGCTGCTCCCCCACGCCAGCCCCGCCCAGAAGGCGACCCTCGACGCGATCCGGGAGGACCTCCCGCCGTCCCGCTGAACGCGGTTAAGCGTCCGCAGGCGGCTCGACGACCGACCTCTGCCAGCCCTTGGAGAGAAGGAACCCGAGCGCCACCAAGCCGGCGAGGACGTTGGAGAGCGACATCCCCCACCACACCCCGTCCGCCCCGAGGCCCAGGGTGAACCCGAACACGTAGGACAGCGGGATCCGCAACACCCACAGCCGGACCACGCCCAGGATCATCGTCGGCACGTTGTGGCCCGACCCGCGGTAGATGGAGAGGGCGGCGAAGAACGTGCCCAGGAACGGCATGCTCACCGCGAACGCCCCGATGAACGCCGCCCCCACCGCGATCACGTCCTCCCGGCCCGGGATGAACAGGGCCACCGCCGGATAGCGGACGAACCACAGGAACAGCGCCTCCACGGACAGGATGACGATGAGGGCGCCGATCCCCTTTCGCACCAGTTCCCGTGCCCGTTCCATCGCCCCCGCCCCCAAGGCCTGACCGACCATCGTGGTGAGGCCTGTTCCCAACCCCTCGGTGACGATGAACAGGATCCCCAAGACCCGGTCGCCGATCCCGTACCCGGCGAGCGCCGCCTCGGCGTTCGGCAGCCGCCCGATGACCGCCGTCATGATCACGAACCCGAACGCCATGCTTGAGGATCCGATCGCCGCCGGGACACCGATCCGAAGGCCCTTCGCCATCCACGACCACTGCGGGACCATCTGGTGGGGATCGAGGCGGAGGTGGCCGCTCCCCCGCCGCAGGAGGAGGAGGAACGCGACCGTCACCAGTCCCTGAGAGATGAGGGTGGCGTAGGCCGCGCCAAGGATCCCCATCTGGGGGAGCCCGGCCCAACCCAAGACGAGGAATGGGTCGAGGGCCATGTTGACGAGCGTCCCGGCCCCGCTCACGAGGAGCGGGGTGATCGTGTCCCCGGTCGCGGCGAACGCGGCGAAGAACAGGCCGGGGATGACCATCGTCGGGAGCCCGATAAAGATGATCCGGATGTAGAGCGCGGCGGCGCTTGCCACCGCCCCCTCTCCGACGAGGAGATCGAGTAGGAAAGGCGAGGCGAAGTATCCTCCGACCCCAGCAAGAACCGCGGACCCAGCGGACAGGAGAAACAACTGGTTCAGGGCCGTGTTCGCCTCCCCCGGCCGCCCCGCTCCCACGTACTGGGCCACGAGCGCGCTCACCGCCGCCCCGCCGAACCCGGCGATGAACGAGATGAGGAACCACACGATCGGCCACGAGACCTGGATCCCGGCCACCGCCGCCGCCGAGGTCTCCGGGGGAAGCCGCCCGATCCAGAACGCGTCGGCGAGGTTGTAGAGGGTGAAGATGAGCGTGCCCACCACAGCCGGGCCGCCGATGCGGCCCATCGTCTTCAAGGCCGGACCGGTCAGGATCTCGTCGCGCGAGGGTGTTCGGAATCTCATGGCGAAGCCCGAAGTATACCCCGGAACAGCCCGCGTGAGGTTGACGCGATCCCGCGGACCGTGTGTACGTCCCCTCCGCTGGTCCTATGAACGACTCCGAGCCCTGTGATCCCGCCCGCCCGATCCTGACGTCCTGGTAGAGAGGACCCTTCTATGCTCCCCGTGATGCTGATCTTCCTCGTATCGTGTGGGGCGACGATCGCCCTCACCCTGCGCCGGCCTTACCTCTATCTGCGGGCCCGGCGGCGCGAGGTGCGGGTGGAGACGTACTTCCTGGGCGCCCTCCTCGGCCCAGTGCTCATCCTCGCCGGCGGGCTCCTCACCGGCCAGCAGGTCCTCGACGGCCTCAACGGCGAGAGCGGCCTTCAACCGCTCGGGATCCTCACTCTGTTCGTCTCGATGGTGTTCATGAGCATCTTCCTCGACATCACCGGGTTCTTCGAGGCATGCGCCCGGCTCGCCCTCCGCTACGCCAAGGCGGACGGGACCCGCCTCTTCTTCGCCTTGTACGCGGTGGTGTCCGTGCTCACCGTGTTCACCTCGAACGACATCGTCATCCTCACCCTGACCCCGTTCGTGTACTACTTCGCCCGCCACGCAGGCGTGAACCCCAAGCCCTACCTCGTGGCCGAGTTCTTCGCCGCCAACACATGGTCGATGGCCCTCTACATCGGCAACCCGACGAACATCCTCCTCGCGTCGCGGTTCGGGTTCACGTTCGTCGGGTACACAGGGTGGATGCTCCTCCCCACCCTCGTTGCGGGGGCGGCAAACGCCCTTCTCCTCTACCTCGTGTTCCGGAAGGAGATCCGCCGCCCGATCCGCTCCGTGGACCTCAAGCCGTCCGAAGCGATCACCGACCGGACCGGCGCCGTCCTCGGCCTCCTCGCCCTGGGCGGGTGCGTGGTGGCCCTGGCCATCGCTCCCTATCTGGGGTGGGAGATGTGGCGCGTGTCGCTTGCGTTCGCCGTGGCGCTCCTTGGGATCCTCGTCGTGCGGGAGTCGTACGCGCGGGCCCTGCGACGGAAGGTGAACGGCTCGACCGTGGTCGCGGCGATGAGGCGCGTCCCGTGGCCGATCGTCCCGTTCGTGCTTTCGCTGTTCGTGACCGTGTACGCCTTGCGCGTGTACGGGGTCACGGGGAAGCTCGGCGAGGTGCTCTTCTCTCTGAGCGGAGGATCGGTTCCCCTGCTCGGCATCCTCTACGGGGCGAGCTCCGCTCTTTCCGCAAACGTCCTCAACAACATCCCGATGACGCTCGCCTTCGCCTCCGCTGCCGGGGGGGTGAGCGGGATGCCGCTCCTCGCCGCCGCGCTGGGGACGGCGATCGGCTCCAACCTCGGGGCCAACCTGACCCCGATCGGGGCTCTGGCCGGGATCATGTGGATGACGATCCTGTCGGACAAAGAGGTGCGGATCACGTTCGCCGAGTTCGTGAAGTACGGCCTGCTCGTCACCCCGGCGAGCTTGCTCGCCTGCCTCGGCGTCCTCGCCCTTCAGCTCGCGGTGGGGAGCTGAAGAGAACTCCTCGCAATGCACGGAACAAGATCCGACCCCTTATACCTAGCCTAGTCCCTCAACTATCCCCCGAGGTCTCGTAGGACCTGATCCTTCAGGCTCTCCGACAGCCGCGCTGTCGTCATGCCACGGCGCACCAGGTCAAGATCACATCCGGCACCCTGCAGATGCTCGAGTAGGGGCTTGTAGCGATCCGGTCTGTCTCGGTAGAGCTCCGTGATCAGGCGGAGTTCGAGGCGGACGGTAGGGACCATGTGCCGGCCACAAGGGAGGGAGACGAAGTGCTTCCAAGGACCCGGACCGAAGGTTTCAATCGTATCAAAGGAGGAATCCACCTCTACCGTGCTGATGCCCACCTCCACCCCCTCGACTTCGTAGTTCGCGTAGTACTGCTGGGCTGTAGGAAGCCAGGCAGGAGGGTCGATGCACAGAAACCCGGACAAGATCTGAGCGAAGGAGTCGACGTCCTCCCGCCGCCGCACGAGGAGGTCGACATCCGCGGCCGGCAAGCGAACGCCGTGCAAAAGAGCAGCTCCCGTACCAACCAGACGGTACTCCACATGCGCAAGGCCAGGCATGGCGCGATCCAGGACGACCGATAGCACCTCGACCAAGCGGACCCGCTCAAGCGACGCTGGAGGTCTACTCATCTTCATCACCCCCCACACTAGGCTGAACGGCAGAGGTCCTGCAACGAGTTGCGGCTAGGCCGCAGGTTAGGCCGTGTTCGCTCGGACCACCTAGTCCTGCGGAACATCGTATGGATGGCAGCGAATGTCCACGTAAGCGAACCCTGCCCTTGCCCGCTCGTCCTGCTCTTCAATCCACCTATCCAACCCGATCTCCCGCATCCTCTGCCCATCCGCAACCAGTGTTGGGTAGCCCTTCCCCAGCGTCACAACTCGCTCACAGGGGTACTCGGCGCAGAATCCACATACCTCGACCCCGCGTCTTTTCGCGCACTTCCTGATCCCGCAGAGCGGTGGCCCGCCACCCTGCCGACACCCGGGACAGGTCCTATCTGGCTCGGAGAGGCCCTCCAGGAAGCTCCAGAACTCCGTGAATCCGGGCATCTCGCTACCCCCAGGTCTCATATCCCTCTTTGCGCATCAACTCCCTGAGCGCGGCAGCCTGGCGGGGAATCCGCCCGCGCTCAGTGCAGAGTCCGCAGTAGAGCCCGCAGTATGTCACGAACCTCAGGTCTACCATTCTGGCTCCTTGCTCTGGTGAGATCGTGGCCTAGCCATGATCAGCGTGCGACCCCGCATGCCAGCATCACAGGGGCTCCTCTGAGGATTGTCGCCTTTTCGTCACCCTCTTCGCCTCCTCCACTCCCTCAGGCAACTGGCATGTCTACCACGCATGCCATCCTAGGGGGGGCAAGCTGCTGCAACAAGCCCACCAGAGCCGCCGTACTCGGCACGGCGATTGGCTCCAACCTGTGAGCCAACCTGACCCCGATCGGGGCCCTGGCCGGGATCATGCGGATGACGATCCTCGCGGGCAAGGAAGTCCGGATCACGTTCGCCGAGTTTGTGAAGTACGGCCTCCTCGTGACCCCGGCAAGCCTACTCGCCTGCCGCGGCGTCCTCGCCCTTCAGCTCGCGGTCGGGGGCTGAAGAGAGCTCTTCGCAGACGCACGGAACAAGACCCGACCACCAGATCGCTGTCACGACCCTCAGATCATCGTCAAGCGACGCCTGGACCTGCTGGGTGGCCACCTGCTTCCCTGTCTTCAGCCAGTTTCTCCACGAGGAGTCTGGCAATGGTTGTAGCCTGCGCCCCCAAATCACCACCGACATCGAACTCGACGCCCCCGTACTTCCGTGACTCGTCGAACATGCCCGGCGGAGCGTCGCTGAACCACACGGGGATGATTGCATTCTCCCCAAAGCGTTCCCGGAAAGCATCTGATTCAATGCGCGCCCACACTCGTTCGGGGTATTCGCAGCTGAGCAGCGGCACAACGAACCGAGCCTCAGATTGGTAGATCGGAAGCAGGTAGTCCTCGACGTTCTCCGCCAGCATTCGGTGCTGCTCATTACGGTCGTAGAATACCTCGACATCATGCTCTGCGAGAGCAGCATGTAGCGCTGCCGCGACCTCCCGTCTCTGTCCGGCGAATGAGAGGGCGAAATCGTAGCGGTGCTGGAACTCCACGGAGATGAACCCGCACTCCCGAGCGAATCGTGCCCAAGGCATGTTTCGGATGTAGAAGACGAACAGCGGGTCTTCCACTGTAAGCTGCTCGGACGTGGCGTCATAGTGGAGCACTGCGGCAATCTCCTCGTCGCTCGCTAGAAGCTCTGCTAGGTAGCCCTTCGTGACAACCTGGCCAACACTGCCGCTCATGTCGCGATGCTGTCGCATGGCAGACCGCAAGTCGAGGGTCCATTCCCCCTCCTCTGCGAGCCACTTGAGGATGTGCAAGTATGGAGCACGTCCGGCCGATTTCATCTTGCTGCCGCGGCAAAACGTTTCACACCGCTTCCGGAAACTCGTGCCCAATTTCTTCCATATCTCCGCGCGAAGCGCCTCGAAGCTGCTATCGGTCTCTACGAGGGAATCTTGACGTTCAGTGATCTTGCACGCCAGGCATGCCTCCAGAGCAAGCATCTGGGCAAGAAAGAAGCTACCCCTGGCTGCACTGACGATGTCATCCGAAACGTTGAGCCGGATCTTGAGCGCGGTCTCGCCCTTGGTTAGGAGCTCGCTAACGCGTTCATCTGGATTGCTTTCGAAAGGCACCACGTCGAGCCGGTTCACGAGATCATGCGCAAACTGGATGAGATTCTCGCCAGCTTTGTTGATCCCGACCACAATGAGCTTCACATCCGTTGCGGAGCGGTCCGCCAGAGTCTTCATGTAGTCTGCTAGGGCCTGACGCGCGTCGGCGGGCAGTTTGTGGAAGTCGTCGACCACCACGGTCCCAACACTCCCTAGCGAAGGGAGCATGGTAATCCACTCGACGTCCTCAGGGAGCCTCGCAGAGAGCTTGTTGACCTGGCCGGATAGCCCAAGTTCTGCAAGTGCGTTCTCTACGGCCGTCGTCTTCCCGATACCCGACGGACCCTCCACAACCAACCCGCGGCCCGGAGTTCGCAAGTTGAGAAGCAAGCGAGGATACTCACGAGGATGGACGAACGTATAGGTCGGAACCCCACTAGTCTTGAAGACGTCCTGAACCTGAACACATGGGTCTGGCATCAGCGCCTCCCTCTCTCTCTTCTCGGCCAACCACGCCTCTCCTGCATCCCTGCATGTTAGCACGGCAGAGGCAATCGTCGGCCGAGCCCGATCCCTCCTCCCATATCCTCCTGTCGATGATCAGGAATCGCCATGGGCATCCGAGCATGCCATCCTACAGGGATGAAGCGCCTGGGACAACTCTGCCAGAGCCACTTCACGAATACGGCTCGCAATGAACGGACACGCCCCATGACCTTTGGACTGCTCGAGGACAGCGATCAGGGCCCTGGCCGGGATCATGCGGATGACGATCCTCGCGGGCAAGGAAGTCCGGAT
>DYGJ01000074.1 GCA_020724765.1 Thermotoga sp.
GGGAGTGCACGAGCCAGTGCGAGCCCATGGAGCTCAAGCAGATGCAGCAGCTTCGACTGCAGCAGCTTCTGGGCGACGGGAACGGGCCCCACGGAAACGGCGGCGGCCGTCAGATGCGCCGCGCGGGTCTGACAGGGTAGGGCCAACACAGCCTTCCCATTCGTAGGCAGCAAGAGCGGGGGCACGGTGCCCCCGCTCTTGCTGTGTGTCTATGCCCGAGAAGACGGAGGGTCTGAGATCATGTGGGCAGACGTCTCCCGTCCCATCCCCGGGTTCACGCATTCTTCACATGCGGTGGCTAGACTCCCGTTCATCGCGCTGGGTCCTACCCGCCGAAAACCCTTACGCTGACTACAAAGGAGAAGCATATTATGAGAAGAATGCCTGTCATGAGCATCCTTGCCGTGCTCTGCGTCGCGCTCGTCGGCGGCCCGGCACTGGGCTGCGAGTTCCTGTTCAGCTACCGGTCTCGAGGCCCGGATCGGAACCTGGGGCGAGGTGGGGATCCGAGTCTACAAAGACCACAGCAACTGCACCCTTCCCCATCCGTTCGACTACGACATTACCGTGGAGGGTCTCCAGATCCTGAGCGAAGGCCCGTGGCAGGAGATCCAGCCCAACGTGATCGAGAAGTGGCTGGTGGTCTCCTTGGCCGAGGAGGGTGAGGGGCACCTGATGATCTCCAAGGACTGCTCTAAGGAAGGCTACCAGGAAGCGCGGATGCCTGTGACCGTAGTTGCGCCAAGCGACGGTGGGCTCTGGGCGCAAGGCTGGAAAGGTGCCTACCCGTTCGAGCTCCCCGAGGGGTTGATCGTGCAGTCCGTGTTCGGGATCCCGATGCTCTCCGGCGCAGATCTCACGGTGGGCGATCAGCGGCTCCGTCTGCCTTCAGTTCCCACGGAGCTTGGCGCGATGGTCTCCCCTGTGCGGGTGTTCACGACTACGCGCGATGGAGAGGTGATCCCCCTGCTGATCGTGGGCGAGGGGCTGTTCTGGCGGTACGACCACCTCCTGGACAGAGCACAGGCTGGGTAAGCCGCACCAGCCATGAGACGCTGGATCTGGATCCTCACGCTTGTGGGTTCTGTGTTGGCGGCGGCTGGCGCCGCAACCGTGGCCCAGTCATTTGGCGAGGGGGGCGGGTTCCCAGGGTAGCCCCTGTTCGGGCCGTCGGGCGCGGATCCAGCAGGAACAGGCTTCGAGGCGGTGGTGCCGTCGCGGCCCTACTTCAGCCATGACCAGGCACTGAAGCTAGGACTTCTCCTCGCGTTCATGGTGGGGGGAGGGGTGCTGGCCGCGGTCGGGCGGCCCCGCTGGCGCAAGGCGTATCTCGTCGCCGCGGTGGGCGTGCTCGGGCTGTACATGGGCGGGTTCCTCTGCTCGACAGCTGCGGTGCAGAACGTGTTCCTCAAGGCGGGTACAGCCTACTCGCTCCTGTTCCTCATGCCGGTGGTGGGGGCGTTGCTGATGGGACGGATCTTCTGCGGCTATGTGTGCCCGTTCGGGGCACTGCAGGAGTTCCTGCACGTCCGGCGCTGGTCGTTGCGCATCCCGGACTGGGTTCTGCGCGCTCTGGGGTGGCTGCGGTACGCCGCGTTGGTGGCCCTCGTGGTGCGGGTGTTGGTCGTGCACACGACCATCCTGGAGGGGTTCTCCCCGTTCAAGCCGCTGTTCGCCTGGGGTGGGACGCCCGCGACGATCGGGTTCACGGCGGTCGTTGCCTGGTATCCGTCGTGGTGTTTCATCCGTTCTGCGGGGTGCTGTGTCCCTATGGGGCGCTCCTATCGCTTGTGTCGAGGGTGAGCCTGGTCCGCCTCCGTGCGGGATCAGGGTGCAGAGGGTGCAACCTGTGCACTCGGGCCTGCCCGGCCGGAGCGATGCGCGGTGGAGAGGTAAACGCGACCGAGTGCCTTCTCTGCGGCGCCTGCGCCGGCGCGTGCAAGCCAGACGCGCTTAAGCTGGGTCTGCGCTGGAAGCGAACTGAGTCGAAAGGATCCGCAGGATGAGTTTCGTGGACAAGCCGACGCGTGTGGGTGTGGTCATGCGGTGCTCGGCGGTGCTGCGCGGAGACGATCCGGAGCCGCTCCCATGCGGTTCCGGTTTGGGACGAACACAAGGAGGAAGTGATGAGTAACAGGATGAAACAGGCTGTGGTGAGCGCGGTGGTGGTCGCTACCCTGGCAGGAGGCGCCGTGGGTATGGCCCAGGGGTTCGGCGGAGGCCGGTGGCGGGGCACCTCGGCGGGCCCCTCCCTGCCAGGTGAGGTCGCCGAGGCTCTTCTGGAAGCTCTGGTTGGTCCGGACGGCGAGTACACGGCCTACGCCCTGTACAGCGCGGTGATCGACAAGCACGGCCCGGTCCAACCCTACGCGACCATCCGGGATTCGGAAGCCCGCCACATCGCCGCGCTCCAGCGTCAACTCGACAAGTATGGGATCGAGTACCCGACGGAGAATCCGTATCTTGGTCTCGTGGAAGCCCCCGAGGATCTTCAGGAAGCAGCCCGGGCGTGGGTGGACGGTGAGATCGCCAACATCGAGATGTACAACCTATTCCTTGAGGTTATGAAGGACTACCCAGACATCACGCGGGTGTTCGTCAACCTGCGTCGGGCCTCTCTTCAATCGCATCTCCCGGCCTTCCAGCTGGCCGCTGAGCGAGGCGGAGCTCTAGAGGGCGGTGCAGGGAGCGCTGCGTGCGACGGATGCTCATCCGCATGTGAAGACGAAAAGGGGGGATGCGATCACCAAGGCCAGGTCGGCCGATCGCGCTGTCGCCCCTGAGAGTCACGCGTCGCGGGGCCCAGCACGAGAGGTCGCTTCCTGCGCGACTGCCGCACTCAGCGTGGTTGACGGAGACGGGGCGCTCCGACAGAGGAGCGCCCCGTTACTGATCGAGCAGACCGGTCTGCAATGCTCGACTACCAGGTCACGCCAGAGCGTGCTTGGTCTGCCTCACCCTGATTGTCCTCGCCAATGACCGTCTCCCCTTGTCCAGGTTCGCTCAGATGACGCGTCATGTTCTTGTCTCCGCCTGCGACGCCAAGGACCACTCCGATGAGCATGCCAACGATGACGAACGCGACTGCTCTCTTCATGCTTCCTCCTCTGCTGCGCCCAGTCAGATACTCTTCCGGCACAGACGTAAGACGGCAGTGTAGGCACTCGCAGGCACACGATCAAGGCCGGTCCCGGGCTGAGGTGCGCCCAGCCGCGGATCACCGACGAGCTGCCGAGAAGAGAGCCGCTCGAGTATGCCTCCAGAGAGCAACTGAACCGCCCCGGGTTGCCCAGAGGGTGCTCCACCTGAGTTCGGCACGGGGAGGTCAGGAGGGGAGAGAGGATTCGTGTCACGTGTCCTGCCGGTAGTTTGAATCCTCTGAGATCCTATCTTCTGAAGCGCAGACGGGAAGGCGCTTCCAGGGGAAGCTACCCCTAGAGGACTACTTTCAAACTCCGCATGGCCTGATCCTACCTGAAGAACTGGCAGGTGCGGTCGAGCAGGACACCGCTTGAGGGCTGTCGAGGGTCATTATGGAGACAGGCAGGTACCTCTCCTGACTCTCAGATGCCACCTTGATCACTCTCGGTGTACCGGCTTCGGCCGGCAGCGCCAGGCGATGCTGCCCTCCGGACAGCATGCTCTGTCCAGGTCCACCCACGAGCCGAAACGTGTCAACAGGTTCGCGGTACTGGACGCCCTGACGGACTCCCTGTCTTTCATTTCCCCGCGGGTGGCGACCCCTTCTCGCACCATCCTGGACGACGGCGCGGCTTGGCGTCCGAGGCATGTCCGTGGGCAACCCGGGAGGCTGGCGTCCGAGACCGGAGAGGCTAGACTCGTTGCGACCGGTCCTGCCCAAGAGGCAGGCCGCCTGCCCGGATCTGAGCGTCGTATTCGCGGAGGGGGTAGATGCGAGAGGAGCTTCCCGTGACCTACAAGCATTCTGAGCTGTACTGGTCTCTATCTCCTGAGGATCTACTGCGCAGCCTCAGAACCTCTCGGGAGGGTCTGACTGCTCAGGAAGCGCAGGACCGGCTAGCCAGAGTGGGGTCGAACGCTCTGCAGACTGGTCGGCGAGCTGTACCCTTGCGGCTCTTCCTCAGCCAGTTCAGGAGCCCCATCTTGTTGATCTTGCTGTTCGCCACCCTTGTATCGGGTGTTGTGGGCGACTGGATGGACGCCGCGATCATCCTCGGCATTGTGCTCGGGAGCGTGTTGCTGAGCAGTGCGCAGGAGTACAGGGCGAATGCAGCCGTGCAACGGCTTCGCGATCGGCTGAAGACTCGCGCCACGGTTCTCCGGAATGGGCAGCCTCGGGAGATCGCGGCGGAGGAGGTGGTGCCTGGCGATGTCGTCCTTCTCGCGGCGGGGAGCCTTATCCCCGCCGATGGGGTTGTCTTGGAGTCGAAGGACTTCTACGTCAGCCAGGCGGTGTTGACCGGGGAGACCTTCCCTGTGGAGAAGAGAGCCGGGCCGGTGGCCAACGAAACGCGACTGATCGAGAGAACGAACTGTGTGTTCATGGGGACGAGCGTCCGAAGTGGCACTGCGCGTGCTGTCATCGTCGTGACGGGACGAGATACGGAGTTCGGGGAGATCGCGCGGCGATTGGTTCTGCGGCCGCCGGAGACGGAGTTCTCACGAGGGATCAGGAGGTTCGGGCTCCTCCTCAGCGAGGTCATGCTGATCCTCGTGCTGATCATCTTCGGGATCAACGTCTACCTGAATCGCCCCATCCTCGACTCACTGCTGTTCTCAGTTGCTCTGGGAGTGGGACTCACTCCGCAACTCCTCCCGGCGATCATCAGCATCACCCTGTCCAAAGGCGCCCATCGGATGGCGAACCAGGGGGTCCTGGTCCGTCGCCTCGACTCGATCGAGAACTTCGGCAGCATAGACGTGCTGTGCAGCGACAAGACCGGAACGCTGACCGAAGGCACGGTCCTGCTCGACAACGCGCTTGACCTCAATGGCCAGCCATCAGAGAGGGTACTCCGCTACGCCTATCTCAACGCGTCGCTCCAACTGGGGCTTCCCAACCCGCTTGACCAGGCGATCGTTGCTCGCCCCCCCCGTCACCTGGGCGCGGTGACCAAGGTCGCGGAGATTCCCTACGATTTCGTCCGGAAGAGATTGAGCGTCGTTGTTGAGGAGGGCGGCGCGCGGACGATGGTGGTCAAGGGGGCGTTGGAGGCCGTCCTCCAGGTGTGCGCGGTTGTGGCGGACGGCGAACGTCATGCCCCCCTCAGCACAGAGGCCCAGGGTCGGATTCTCGAACGCTACGCGGAGTGGAGTAGTGGTGGGTTCCGTGTGCTCGGGGTGGCGACCAGAGACGTACTCATTCAGAGCGACTACACCCGTGATGACGAGCACGACCTGTGTTTCGTCGGCTTCCTGGTCTTCTCTGACCCGCTCAAGCCGGACGCAGAGGGCGCGATCGCCTCCCTGGCCCGCGATGGCGTCAAGCTGAAGATCATCAGCGGCGACAACCGTCTCGTGGCCACTCACGTCGCGCGAGCGGTTGGACTCTCGGTAGGCAACGTCCTGACGGGAGCGACGCTGGCGCAGATGCGGGACGAAGCCCTTTGGCAGGCCGTAGAGACGACCGACGTGTTTGCGGAGATGGACCCCAACCAGAAGGAACGGATCTTGCTTGCCCTCAAGAAGCGTGGGCATGTGGTCGGCTTCCTGGGCGATGGGATCAACGACGCCCCGGCGCTGCATGCAGCGGATGTCGGCATCTCCGTTGACAGCGCCGCTGACGTGGCCAGGGAAGCCGCGGACTTCGTCCTCACGGAGCGAGATCTGGGCATGCTTCATCAGGGGATCCTGCTCGGGCGGGGCACGTTCGCCAACACGCTGAAGTACGTGTTCATCGTGACCAGCACCAACTTTGGGAACATGTTCAGCATGGCTGGGGCGTCGCTCTTCCTGCCGTTCCTTCCGATGCTGCCAACTCAGATCCTCCTCACCAACTTCCTGACGGACTTCCCAGCGATGGCCATCGGTGGCGATCGTGTGGACCCCGAACTGGTGGCCGGGCCTCGCCGCTGGGATGTCGGCTTCATCCGGAGGTTCATGTTGACCTTCGGGCTGCTGAGTTCCGCCTTCGACTATCTGACGTTCGGCGTGCTGCTGCTGCTCCTGCGCACGACGCCGGAGCAGTTCCGGACAAGCTGGTTCCTGTTGTCCGTCTGGACCGGGCTTCTCATCCTGCTGGTCCTGCGCACACGCCGCGCGTTCTACCGGAGTCAACCAAGCCGTGCTCTGCTCGTCTTGCCGGCCATCCTCGCTGGGCTCGCTGTCGTGCTGCCGTGGTCTCCGTGGAGCCAGGCGCTGGGCTTCGGCCCCCTCTCCGGCCCGCTGGTCGCGGCCCTTGGAGGTATCGTGGTCTTGTACGTTCTTGCATCTGAGGTCGCGAAGCGCGCTTTCTACCGTAGACCGGGCCTGTGATCCTCGTGACGGTTGGGCGGGGCGAACGACTTTAGCCGGCGCAGGCACAGAAAGCCCAAGACAAAGGGGATCCAGAAGCTCAAGCCCCGGAAAGCAATCGTGACCGCCAATGCAGCTGCCGCTGATTGCCCGAGAGAGGTGAACACAAGCGTCATGACCCCCTCAACGACGCCTATCCCCTGAGGGACGGGAGAAGCGTTGAGGAAGAGGTCCCCCATCGCATAGCCGGCCACGAGCGGGCCGAGGCGGATCGAGACCCCAAACGCCCTGAAGAGGCAGTACAGTGAAGCGAGGTTGACCAGCTGAGAGGCGAGGGCGACCAAGGCTGGCCTTGCCAGGTAGGTCGGGCGTGCGCGAATCGCAGCACCTGCCGAGGCGAACCCCTCAGCAGACCGACGCGCCCAATCATCGGTCAGCGGGCAGGGACGATGGACGAGCCGGAACAGCCTCCGTACAACGGCCTGGCTCTGCCCCAGGAGTTGTTCGAGCCACTGGCGGCGGATCGCTCCGAGCACGATCGCGGCTGCTTGTCCTCCCGTGAAGAGCATCAGAGCCACCGTGGCTAGGATCTCGTAGGATCGCAGATCGTGACTGAGGTAGAGTTCCGCTAGCCCACCAGCCAGCACCAGCGTGAAGGCTGCAAACTCCATGACCGAGGCCAGGAGGGTGCCGGCTGTCGCGCGGGACGGGGACTCCCCTCGGCGAATGGCGTCATCCACGTACAGGGCCAACCCCGCCGTTCCACCACTCGGTGCCAGCGTGTTGACGAACACCGCACCGAGGGTGAGCGGCAGCATCTGGCCGAGCGATCCTCGAACGCCCACAGCCACAAACGATCCCTGAAACAGCAGCGCGAACAATACGTAGTCGGCGGCCTGAGAGGCAACGGCAACCAGAATCCACGGCCACGCTCCCTGGGAAACCGTGCGAAGGAGGCTCTCAATGTCGCCGATCCTCGTTACTAGATACCAGACAAACCCCGCCCCTGCTGCCCAGAGAAGCCAGCGCCGGAGCGAACGTGAGGCCTTCTTCACGGCCGGAGCGTACGAGCGGCTTCAGCGGGGGGCCACTCGGGGCAATCGTCACCCCTCACCCTGGCAGATGGCGGACAAAGACCGCACACCGGCTGTCCTATCCTTGCGGTTGCCTCGGCACTCGCGACCCCGAGCGTCCGTGCACTTGCCTTGCTCTCTACGTTCATCGCCGGCGCGGCTCGAACAGCCGGGCGGCGAGTGCCCCGAATGCGAACCCCCCGATGTGCGCCATGTAGGCGATGCCTCCCTGGTCACCAGCTACCACCGCGCCCACCTCGCTGAAGAGCTGAGTGATGAACCACAGCCCCACCAGCACCACCGCCGGCACCAGCCTCACGGTGACGAAGAACCCTATCATCAAGAGGGTCTTGATCCGATCGCGCGGATAGGTGATGAGGAATGCCCCCATGACAGCGGCGATCGCGCCACTGGCTCCAAGGTTGGGGGTGGTGGAGGACGGCGCAACCAGGACCTGGGCGAAGCTGGCGATGAGCCCACCCAGCAGGTAGAACGCGACGTAGCGCGCGCGGCCCATCGCATCCTCCACCTCCGGGCCAAACGCCCACAGGAAGACCATGTTCCCGACGATGTGCAGCCACCCGCCGTGCATGAACATTGCGGTGAGGAGCGTGATCAAATCGCGGCCAGCCGTGATCTGAGATGGGATCAGCGACCAGCGCAGGATGAACGCGTCCCCCCCGATCAGCTCCAGGAAGAACATGAACACGTTAGCACCGACGACGGAGACGGTGACGATGGGAAATTGAAGAGGACTGCGGTCGACATCGGTCAGTGGGATCACGCCGCATCCCCGACCACGGGATCCAACCCCCAGACGAGTCGACCCGCCGCGTTGACGGAGTCCATCGGCTCGGGGAGCATACCGGCAGCCCCCCCTGTGTCAAGGATTCTGGACCGAGCTGCCAGCGTCGGTCTTGTTCTGACCTGCTTTCGCCATCGTCGGGCCACGTCTCTCTCACGTCGGCTGAATCGTCGAGGGGGTGCGGGCACTCTGAGAGGGCGGACGTCAGACCAGGAAGAGCAGGGCAGGTTCGATACCTTGGATGGGGTGCTGCCGAGGGCGCTGTGGCTGAAGGTTGCCGCCTGTCTGAGTGTCGCTGGATGGAGGTGCGGAGAGAGAAGCGGCGACTGCCCGCCCCGGTGGGATAGCAGTATCACACTTCTACAGGCTCGCCGAAGCGCGCGATCGCGCTCGCCATGCCCAGGTGATCGTGCGTGATCTTCTGGAGGGCGGCCAGAGCGTGGTCTTCTCCATGAACCAGGTGCGCGCGAGTGCCACGGCAAGGCGTAAGCCAGCGGAGGAGCCCCGGCTGGTCAGCGTGGGCGCTGAAGCCGTTGATGGTGTGGACCTTCGCGCGCACCACGATTTCCTCGCCGTAGATGCGCACGCGCTCTGCCCCCTCGACCAACGCCCGACCGAGCGTCTTCCGTGCTTGGTAGCCGACGATCACGATGGAACACTCCTCTTGCCAGAGATGATGCCGTAGATGATGCAGGATCCTCCCACCGGTGCACATCCCGCTCCCAGCGATGATGATCACCCCCCGGAGG
>DYGJ01000075.1:0-3112 GCA_020724765.1 Thermotoga sp.
CGTGCGGCGCTCGATCTCGCGGAGATGCAGCTCCGGGTTCCCGGGCTGGCAAAGCCCGCGCAGCACCTCGAGGCGGGTACGCGAGAAGAGCACCTCACCTAACCCCCGTGCCGACATTGTGTCATCAAGTGTAGACACTTTGTCTGCGGTGTCAAGGGTCTGCCCCCAGGCTGAGTTCTGGCCGACTTCTACAGACGCTTCGCCCTCACGTGCCGGCGGCTCGTCAGCTCGCGTGGCGGTAGGAGAGGGAGAAGAGAGCCGTGCTGGGCGGGGCGTCCACCCAGCACGGCCGGTTCGCGATCACAGCGACGTTCGCCGCAGGTCCACGCCGGGGCGAAGGACCTTCTCCAGAGCGATGCTCGTCCGCTCGGGCGACATCCCGGCCCGGGCGTACACGCGGTTAGCTCCGGTGAGGCTCGTCGCGTCGACGCCCAGCCCCGCCCCGATGCGCCCCCGGTTTCGCAACTCGCGGAACGAATGGTGCAGCAAGGCGAGCGCGATCCCCCGCCGCCGCCACGGCTTCCGCACGCCGAGGGTGTTCACCCAACCCTGGTTGGGGTCCTCGGAGTCGGCCCGCCGGCAGAGGGAAACGCCGACGATCTCGTCTCCCTCCACAGCGAGGAACCACAGCCTCGGGTCGAACTCTGCATCGGTGGTGATCCACTGGCGCCAGAGGGGCAGCCGTTGCTCGACCGGCCCCTCTACGTAGCCCCAGTGGTCGCGGAACGCGTCGTCCACGGCCCGCACCACGGGTTCCAGGTCGCGGTCGGGATCGAACGTGCGCACGGTGATCCCCCCCGGCCACACAGGCTCGGGGATCGCCCCGTTGAACACGGTCTTCATCCGGTAGAACCGCCGGGCGACCGTGTACTCACGTCCGATGAGGAGGGCTTGTGCTTCTCGATCTTCCTCCCACACGCTCTGACCGAGCGTGACCTGAGCATCGGCCGGGGCCAAGGGGAGCGACTGCGCGGCACGCTCCTCGGCCCAGTCCACCAGCGAGCTGCCGATGCCCTGTCCCCGGTGTTCGGGGTGGACACGGCCCCAGAACCCGGGCCGCACGTAGGGCGCGGTCAGGTTCCAGAACTCGACGTACGCCACGAGCTGGTCTCTGTGGAACACGAGCCGAGTGTCGGACGCGGGGTCGAACCCGGGCGTGCCCCACTCGGAGCGGATGTCGTTCACGGTGCAATGGTCTCTCCCGAACGCATGCCGCGAGCACGCGTTGAACAGCTCCACGGCGGCCTCCACGTCGTCCCGTCGCGCGGGGCGATGCGTGTACCGAAGCTTTGTCACAGACTGCATGATCTCCTCCTTGCAAGGGGGCTCTGCACGCGCGAAGGAACAAACGCCCTGCCTCCGCGCTCGAGGCGGATCGGCCAGCAAGGGATGCTCGATGTGCTTCTGGGGAACGGAGGTGCGAGAGGGGTTAGGTGGTGCTACGCACTCCGGCCCGGCATGCCGCGTGCGGCCTGCCCGCGCGCCTTCACATGGGCCTTATCCAATCTGGGCCTCCTTGGCATGCCGGATGTCCGGCGGTCTGCTCTGTCACCCGCCTGTCCGTAGAGGACGGCGACCCGTCACATGATGAAGGCCGGAGTATAGCACGTTCCGACGGTCGGTCAAGGGCGAATGGCCGTTTCGCAACGGTGCCTCCGTGAGGCCGGGGAACATGAAGTAGGATAGGGCACATGATGGAACGAGGAGGCAGTCGAGAATTCGTCGTGGATGCGATGGTGGAGAACGCCTGGCGCATGTTCCGAATCCTCGGCGAGTTCGCGGAGGGGTTCGAAGCGATGGGCAACCTCAGCCGGGCGGTGGCCGTGTTCGGGTCGGCGCGCGACGCGCTGAACCCCGAGTACTGCCGAAAAGCGGAGGAGCTCTCCTCGGCGTTGGTCAAGGCGGGCTACGCCGTGCTCACCGGTGGGGGACCGGGGATCATGGAGGCGGCGAACAAAGGCGCGTTCGAGGCCGGAGGGCAGAGCGTGGGCCTCAGCATCTATACCCCCCAAGAACAGATTCCCAACCCGTACCAGAGTTGCGCTCTCTCGTTCCGGTACTTCTTCGTGCGTAAGGTGATGCTCGTCAAGTACGCCTCCGCGTTCGTGGTGTTCCCGGGAGGGTTCGGAACCCTCGACGAGCTGTTCGAGGCGTTGACCCTCATCCAGACCCTGAAGATCCACCCGTTCCCGGTGTTCTTGGTGGGGAGATCGTTCTGGAGCGGGTTGGTGAGTTGGATACGGGATACGCTCATGCGGTGGGGGACGATCAGCTCTGAGGATGTGCGGTTGTTTCAGGTGGTGGACGACGTCGCGGGGATCCCGGCGAGCATCGAGGCGTATCGTCACGAGGCGGATCACGCGAGGTTCGCGGTGCCGGAGGGAGGTTGAGCTTCTTCCCGAAACGGCGGAACTGGGAAGAAGAACGGCCCGCGCAGCGCACGGGCCGTTCCGTTGACAGACTAAACGTTACACCTCTCTATGGCCAAACTCCCACCTCCTTGTGTGATCCCGGCACAACGCCGGGAGGATGGGTGCCTAGGCAAAAGTAGTCTAGCACATCTGATGCAGGTGAACAAGGACACGTGTCGAGGATGCCGAACGAGGAGGGCGCGATGCGACGAAGGCGATGGCTGGCGTTGGTTCTGATCGGCGCGGCGTTGTTCTTGGGCTGTACGAGGACGCTGCCTGATCCGTGCCGCGGGGTGGTCTCCCCGGTGGCGACGTTCCGCGTCTCGCCGGAGGGCGGGGAGCTGCCGCTTCTCGTGACGCTCGATGCCTCGGATTCGTTCGCAAGAGTGGGGCAGATCGCCGAGTACAACTGGGAGTTCGAGGATGGGACAACGGGAAGCGGTCGGATCGTGGAGCACAGGTTCGATCGACCTTCGGCCGGGGCGGAGGAGCAGGAGTTCCGCGTCACCCTCACCGTGGTTCAAGAGCTTCCGACGGAGGAGGGCCTGTGTCGCCTCGCCGCCCAGACGGTGCGCGTTCTCCGCTATGGGATCAGCCGCCCGTTAAACGTGCTGCAGTGGGAACTCAAGAGCGTGTACTACGGATCGCTCATCGAGGGGGTCGTCCGCAACGAGAGCGCGGATCGGCGCGTGACCCACGCC
>DYGJ01000075.1:3122-8966 GCA_020724765.1 Thermotoga sp.
AGGTGTATGCCCGGTTCTACCGCGAGCCGGGGCACGTGCTGGTGGGCCAAGCGCAGCGGGAGCTGTGGGACATCCGGCCCGGGGAAGAGCGGTTGTTCATGATCTCGACGTACCTCTGGCCGTGGGAGTTTGACTGGGTGGAGCTGCGCACGGAGGCGTTCACCGCCCAGCCCTGAGCTGTGCTCAGCCCAGGGCTGGGCAGCGGAATGGTTTGCTGCTCGTCTCTAGCGCGGAACGAACCCCGCTCCTTCCAACGAGGTGATCCGCTCCTTCACGTCTTCATCGTCCGGGAGGTCCTTCAGAGCATTCTGGTATGCAGCGAGGGCGGCCAAGCGCGCCTCCTCGATTGCATCGTCAATGACGCTGATCTGGGCTTCTCGCTCAGGGCTCTCCGGAAGTTGGGTCTCTAGGAACTCCTTGTCGGACTCCAGCAGCGCCATTTTCTCCTCGTACAGCGCGCCGATGATGAACGCGATGTACTTCTCCGTGACTACCCCCTCGGTCCGGATCTTCTCGAACGCGGCGATGCCCTCGTCGATGTTCCGGTCCTTCAGATACATCGCGTGGAGGATTGGATCAGAGATGGAGACCTGTGCCTCTTCGCGTGCCTTCTCCAACCACGCCTCGAACCTCTCGTTCGCGATCTCTTTCTCGGCATCGGACCGAACACGGTCGGCGACATCGACGTACTCAGGCTCGGTGGCCTCGCGACGGTCTGTGACGAGGATGATGTGGAACCCAAATTGCGTTTCCACGATCGCGCTTCTCTCGCCAACGCTGAGGGAGAACGCCGCCTCCTCGAACTCAGAAACCATCTCTCCCCGGCCGAACCACCCGAGGTCTCCTCCCTGCGAGGAGCTGGGGCAGGTGGAGTGTGCGCGGGCGAGCTCGGCGAAGTCCTCTCCGGAGGCCAGCTTTTCCACGATCTCTTCAGCCGCCTCCAGGGTTGCGACGAGGATGTGGGACGCTTTCAGTTGCTCTTTTGTTCCGTAGTCCGCGCGGTGGTCCTCGAAGTACTGCCGGAGATCGCCCTCGGAGATCTCGATCGGCCCACCGACGGCCTTCTGGAGGGCTTCGTAGAGGAGTTGTTCGGCGACGCTGGCGCGTCCCTCGTCCTTGAACTCGTCCAATGTCCCGCCTTGTTCTGCGAAGTACCCGATGAGGAACTCCTCGGTGATTTCGTACGTGTCAAGCATGGTTTGGTATTGTTTCTCGAACTCGGCTTCGATCTCCTCGGGGGAGAGGACGAGCCCACGTTGCGCGGCCTCAGCCTCGACGAGGCCTCGGGTGAGGAGGCTGGTCAGGGCACTTAGTTCTAGTTCGAGCTCAAACATCCGGCCCCGCGCGCCGATGAGGAAGACGCGGATGTCGATCCCGAACTGAGCGTACAGCTGCGCGTAATACCCGAGAATGGACGCCCGCATGTCGTCAAACGCTTCCCGGGTTACGGGGTGGCCGTTGATAGTGGCGAATGGCCCCGCGACCGGGGGCAGCCCTGGCTCGACGGGGGGTGAGTCGGTCACGGTGAGTGTGGCGGGGTTCGACGTCACGGCTCCACACGCATTGGCAACCACGACCGTGTAGGTCCCGGCGGTGCCGGCCGTGACGGCGAGGATCGTGTACAGATCGCTCGTGGCGCCGGAGATGTCGGCACCGTCTTTCATCCACTGGTAGGTCAGGGATTCGCCGCCGGTTGCCATCACGGTGAACGTGATCGAGTCGCCGACTGACGCGGTCTGAGAGATGGGGTGCAATGTGACGATCGGCGCGAGCGTGACGGTGAGGACGGCGGGCTCTGAAGTCACCGTTCCACAGCTGTTCTTGATCACGACGGTGTAGGTCCCCGCATCACCTGCAGCAACGGCAGGGACCGTATAGGTCGCCGCGGTTGCCCCGGCGATGTCGACGCCATCCTTCCGCCACTGGTAGCCGAGAGCCGATCCGCCCTCGGCGACGACGACCCATGTCGCGGGAAGACCTTGACACACGGTCTGAGAAACAGGCTGAGCGGTGACCGTGGGGGTCACGTCCAGAGAGAGCGTGGCGGGGTTCGACGTCACGGTTCCGCATGCGTTGGTGACAACCACAGAATACGCTCCTACATCGGCTTCCGTGACGGAACTGATCGTGTACATCGCGGTGGTGGCCCCCGCGATGTCGGCACCGTTCTTCTTCCATTGGTAGCTCAGGGGAGCTGTGCCTCCGGCGGTGACGGTGAACAGCACGGACGTGCCCGCGCACGTCGATTGCGGGGTCGGTTGGGCCGTGATGGTCGGGGGAGAATTGAGCGTGGCGGGGCTGGAGGTGACGGTTCCGGCCTTGTTCGTCACGACCACGGTGTACGACCCGGCGAGGGTTGCAGAGAGAGAGCTGATCGTGTAGCTCGCGCTCGTCGCCCCGGCGATCGCTGTTCCGTCCTTTCGCCACTGGTAGCTGAGGGGAGATGTTCCAGTAGCCGTCACGCTGAACGTGATCGAACCGCCGGAACAGGCCGTTTGAGCGTTGGGCTGGGTGGAGATGGTGGGCGGAGTTCCTCCGCCGCACCCGGCGAGAAGAGCCCCGATTCCGACCACAAAAACAACTGCTGCAACCGCGCGCATCCGCATGTCAAGCCTCCTTCAACGGGCAGAGCTTACCCGGTGTGCTCCTTCTGCAACAGCGTACCCTCCGACAGCGCCGAAGTCCGAACCGTGAGGAGGGGACCGTGTAAGTCAAACAGCGCTATTGTCTATCCAGATAGTCACGCACCCGGGCCAGCTCAACCTGCCATGTTGTCCAATCCTTGTAGGGGCGGAACCTCATGGCGTCGTTGATCCTGAGCATCGGCGCGTTGGAGTTCGCGTTCCCGGTGCGCACGCGCACCACCTGGGGCCTCTCGGCGCGAACCTTCTCGATCATCGTTGCCTTGAGCCACTTCCCCAGGCCGTGGCCGCGGTACTTGGGGAGAACGCCGGTGTCCCCTTGCCACAGGGTCTGGGGCTGACCGCTCTCCCAGAACACCTCGGTGTACCCCGCGAGCTCCCCCGACGTCTGGTGGCGAGCGTGAAGGGTCCACCGCTCGGTGCGGCGCTCGGTCAGCGACCGCTCTCCCTGGCGCAGCATCTCGGGAGTCCAGGTCCAGTCGTCCATTTGAAGGTCGTCGCGTGGCGCGGTGTTCATCACGGCCTTGAGCTCGCAGATGGGAGCCAGGTACTCCTCGGGGTACGGCCCGATCCACCACCCGAGGGTGAACAGGTCCCGTGGACCCTCGTCGCACCATCGCTTCATCAGACTCCGGTCGAGGTGCACCAGGTCGAGCTGGTTCGTACGGGAGACGATTACCACCCGCGCGCCGATTCTATTCATGAACATCCCCCCTGCGGGAATGGCGGAGTCCGTGCCTGCAACGAGAAGCGTCCGGCCCTCTCCCTCGGCCTTCGCGACGATGCGAGCCAACAGCTTTCTGGCAATTCCCTGGCGGCGGGAAGCGGGGTCCACACCGATGTAGCCGTCGGCGATGTGGCGGTTGTGTTCGGTGTCGAACATGTATACGTTCGCCGACGCGACGGTCTGCCCTTCCTGCCAGGCCACCCAGCGGTGGACAGCCCAGAACGGTGGGACAGAACGGATACTCCTTTCCCAATCCTCCAACGACCGCGGCGGGTCCTCCGGCCAGGCTTCCGCCTCCAACCGAACGAGGAGCGCGTGGGCTGCCTGGAACTCCTGACGGGATGCCGTCGCGATGTCGAACTCGCGGATCGAGATCTGTCTCATGCCGCGTTCACCTCCGTGGATCTCGAATGAAGGAAAGATGCATGGTACTGCGGAGCTCTTCTGCCGGCAATGCGGGAGGGGCCTACTCTTCGTCGTCCCCGATTGTGATCAGGTCGCGGAACCCGTCAAGGGTCTTCGATCCGATCCCCGAAACACGGGTGAGATCCTCGATGTTCGCGAACGGACCGTGCTCCTCGCGGTAGGAGATGATGCGCGCTGCGAGCGCCGGGCCGATCCCGGGAAGCTTCTCCAGCTCCGCTGCGGGGGCGAGGTTGATGTTCACCTTGCCGGGGAGCTTGAACTCGATCGGCACCACAAACGCTGGAACATCCACACGGCCGGGCGGCGTGCGGGGTGGGGCGGGTGGGGGGATGAGGCGCAGGGCGGCGTAGAGAACCAGGGCAACTACGAGGAGAGCCGCGCCCCAGAACCGAGGCTCAACGCCTTCTCTACGCGAAGATCTCCTTGATCTGCTGGACACCCCACTGCTCCTGCTGAGTGCGGGCGAGTTCTGGTTGCCGCTCGTAGCGCTCCGTGGCGAATTTCGACTTCCAGCGGGCGAGGTGGATCTCCCGTATCCGCGTGCGCAGGTCCGAATCTGTGAGAGCGGGATCTTCGCTCAGCGCTTCGATCTCGGGAAGGTACACATCGATGGCCGCCGCCTGATCGAACAGGCCCAAACTGGTCTCAGAATCCACCGAAAGCAGGTCCCTCGCTTGTTGAAACAGCTTCCGGCGGCGAAGCTCGTCAAGGGCTCGCTCCTGCATCCTCCGGCTCAGATCACGATAAACACCCAGCTTCCACACCGGGAAGCGCCGCAGCTCGTGGGTACAACCGGTGTGGGATGGGAACGCCTCGGGATGGCCGACGATCCGGCCGTGCCAGGCGAGGCAAGCCGCGCACGTGCGCCACGTGACGCTCGTGTAGCACTGCCAAAGGGAAGTACGGCCACGGAACAAGTGCCCCAGCGCACGAAGTCGATTTGTCATGGAGGCTCTGTGGTGCCGAGGGTGGGAGTCGAACCCACACGCCCTGCGAGGGGCACGGGATTTTGAGTCCCGCGCGTCTGCCAATTCCGCCACCCCGGCGCTCTGCTGATTATAGCTTCGCGGCGCAGCACGCTGGGCAAAGCCCGTAGCCCTGGACGACCACCTCGGCAAGCGCGAACCCGTGATGCTCCGCGGCCTTGGTCACGACTTTCTTCAGGCTCGGGTCGGAGAACTCCACCACCTGCCCGCAGACGCGACACACGAGGTGGCCGTGCTCCTCCCGCCCCAGTACGTGCTCGTAGTGGGCGTGGGCCTCGCCAAACGACACGCGACGCACGAGTCCGGCCTGTTCGAGGAGCTCCAGAGTCCGATACACTGTGGCTGCCGATGAGACCACGCCCCGCAGCGCGGCCCACAAGTCGGCGGCCTCGAAGTGGGCGGGGAGGGCGAACACCGCCTCGACCACCGCCCGTCGTGGTCCTGTGACGTGGAGGCCCCGCTGGCGGAGGAAACTCTCAAACCGATCCACCGCTTGGTCACTCATGTCCACACCACTGTGCCGCGATCGGGGAGGCACGTCAACCACGTCCCCGGAGGAGGACCAGGCCGCCGACCGCGACGTCGGCCTCCCGTGCCACGGGTTGGCACTTGGCTTGGAAGAGGAAGAACAACGGAGCCAGCTCCTGAGACAGGCCCTCGAAGTTCCCCATCCCCTTGCTCAGGACCAGTCTGGCGTTCCGGAACCGCGTGCGGAAGGAAGTTGAGCAGGCGGCGAGGGACACACCGGGCACGTCGGACCCGGTGGTGATGATCTCCGCGATCGCGTTCAGTCCAACTGATTCTGCATCATCCGTGGTGACGTCGTTTAGCGTGGGCGCGCCGCGGACGGCGACGGTCACGTTCTTGCCGCGTGCAACGAGCTCCTCGATGAGGATCCGGTCGAGCACGATCTCGCCCGCGTTGTCGGCCAGGAAGAGCACCTCCCGAGATCGGTCCAACGCGTCACGAAAGGCTCCATAATCGGAGCGGGCGAAGCCCTGCAGAGCGCAATCTACGTCGTGGTGGGGGTCTACGCCCGCGTAGAACCCGAGATCGAGAGCGT